>JANPNB010000041.1:0-10628 GCA_031427275.1 Alphaproteobacteria bacterium
GCTGGCCTTGCTGGGACCGAGGCACCGATGGGGGTTTGCGCCTCGGCTGAGGACTATCTGCGATTATCAGCGGCAGGTCATGAAATCGCCTGCCACACCTATTCTCACCTGGATTGTGGTCGGGCGAACGCTGCAGCTGCCACCGCCGACGTCACCCGAAACTTGGCGGCTTTCGCGACTTGGGGGTTGCCAGAACCAGATAGCTTCGCGTTTCCATATGGCGATGTGTCGGCAGGCCCAAAGGCCGCGCTGGCCGCAAAGTTCAGCAGTATGCGAGGGCTGCATCACGGTCTGATTGATCATGGCTGCGACATGAACCAAGCTCCTGCCGTCGGGATCGAGGGGCCGGCTGGCGAGGCCGCAGCTTGGCGATGGCTTGAGGCTTGCGCGCGCAAACGCAGTTGGTTGATTCTCTATACCCATGACGTGCGTGAGAACCCGTCCCCCTGGGGTTGTACGCCCAAAACCCTCGAAGCGCTCATTGATGCGGGTTTGGGTGCCGGGTTCGAGGTGATGACGGTTGGCGCAGCAGCCAAATCGCTGGGGCTCTAAGCGGCAATTTTTTCGTCTGGCCACGCCAGCTTGACGGCAATGGCGACGAACACCACCCAGCGAAAATCGTTATAGGTCACGGCGACGCTCTCGGTCAGGGTCATCAGGCTGTAGACCACCAAGAATGGCAGCGCGAGATAGGCACCCTTGTCGCGGTATACGGCAACAATCGCGGCCACCAGGGTTTGAACATAGAGCAATACAAAGGCCCCCAGGCCCACCAGTCCGAGGCTGAGCCACTGCTCCAGCCAGGCATTGTGCGCGTGCAGAGGCTTGAACCCCGAGTCCTTGATGATCCAGGCCAAGGGGCCCCAGGCGCTGGTTTCGGTCCAGATGGCACCGTAGCCGTAGCCCGTCCAAGGCCGTTCGCTGATCCGCCGCATGATCGCGGCCCATATCTTGGTCCGGCCGGTCAGGGTCGCGTCCTTACCTAATAGGTCGAAGACCGCGTCGGAGGCGAACAAGGCCACGCCCGCGATCATGACGAGCCCAAGCACGGCGATCCAGGTTGTCACGACGCTCATGGCTGGGCCGCGCCGGACCAGCGCCACGAAAGCCAGCCCGCCCATACCCAACAACATGGCGACCAACGATGTCTTGGATGTCGACATCAAGATTAGACCCAGCGCCAGGATAGCAAAGCCCCACCAGAGTTTGGCGCGGGCTGGGTTCAGCATCGCCGCGGCGGCCATGGCGCACAAACCCAGCCCCATATTGCCGCCGAGTTGGTTCTTCTCGGGCCAAGGTCCGCGCCAGGCCCCCGGGAATATGGAATGCATCACACCGATCGACGGGACAGCCAAAGCCAAGACCAGAGAAATCAAGGCCAGTATGGCAAAGCTGGTCGCCAAGACCTCCGCCAACTCCGACCACCGGCAGCGCACCGCCAATACAACACCGCCCAGCGTGGTGGCATAGATGGCGACGACCCGACGTGAGGTCTGATCGGGAGCCACCGACCAAAAGTAAGACGCCGCGACGATGACCATGAGGGCCACAAGAAAGGGCTGGCGGGCCACGGCGCTTAAGGTTGCCCACGGAGACGCCAGCGCGATCATCATGGCCGCCGCATAGGCCGGAATGAACAGTGAGCGGACCAGCCCGCTGGCCGATGGATCGCCCTTGTCACCCAATATCGGGAATACCCAGGCTTGGCTGAAGATCAACACGATGAAGATCAAACTGGCGAAATAGGCACTGCGCCAAACGCCGGACACTTGCTGCGGCACTGCCTGAGCCAGGGTGGTCACAACCCCAGAGCTCTAAGGAAGCGGGGAGGCTCAACCACGACGCGGTTGACGAATAGGCCTGCGACCCTTCCGCCTGCTTGGGATATGGCGTCGCGCAGCTGGGCCGGGGGCGAAGTGTCCTTTTGGTCGGCGGCGACCACCAACAGGGTTTGATCCATGAACGGCGCCACCGTCAATGCGGCCCGCGAGCGATCAATAGACGGACAATCGACGATGATCAGGTCGGTGTGTCGCGCCAAGGCTTGCCAATAATCACCCTTGGCCAAGATGTGCACCGTTTGGCCGGGCTGCACACGTTCGCGGCGGAAGCGCGTGGTCCACCAGCGGGCGTCGCCCACCTTGTGGGCCGTGAGATACCGGCTGGCTGGCACAACTCCACCGGTTGAAGACTTGGCTTGCGGTTGGACGGTGAGAAAACTCGACCCATCAGGGCTTGCGACGACGGGTTCGCCAAGCGCACCGTAGCGAGCAGCTTCGTCAGCTATACTGGCGCACTGCCCGCGTCCGCCAAGGTCCAAATCTACCAACCAAACCGACCTGCTGGCCCGCCGCGCGACGAAGTGAGCGAGCTCTCTGGCAACGGCCGAGGTACCCTCGCCAGAGCGCGCCGACACGATCTGCAGGACCCGCAGCCCACCCACTGCGGGTGAATGCAGGCCATTCCACAGCTGCGCCATCTCGGAACTCAGATCGACCATGTCTCGAATCGCCACTCGCGCTCGCTCGAGACTAGCTGAATTTGAGGGTAAAACGCACGCGGTCCCTGCGGGATATCACGCCTTAAGAGGCGCTGACCCTAGAACAGGCAGGCCAAAGGTCCGCTCCGCCGATCTTGGCGTTGAGATGCCACCTCTGAGCAGCGCTAGGACCAACCCGACGCACAAAGCAGTGAAACCAGCGAATAAGAGCGCCAGGACGGCGACCGGTCGACGCAAGCTCTTGCCCTTGGTCGGCGGGGTCGCGCGGCTGATGATGCGGATGTTGTCGTTTGTGGTCGCCGAAATATCTTGCGCTGATTTGGTCTGCTCTTCCTTGATTGTGAAGTCGCGGACATTGGCGAGCAGAACTTCTCGATCCAGGCTCAAGCTTTGAAATTGAGGCTCCAGTTGAGCCATTTTCAGACGGCGTTGGGTCAGCGCCTCGACCTGTGATGACAGGGCTGCATGCGATTGACGCAAGGCCGCAACCTCGGCTGCCAACTGAATTTTCTCCGTCTGGATCGTCTGATAGACGGGATTGACGCCAAACCGCTTGGCCCCATCGCCGCGCGTCCGCCCCGCAACCATACCGGCCTCCAGCTGGGCGATCTGGACATCTAGTTCCTGAACAGGGCGGGAATCACTGCGGTAACGAGACAGCAGATCTTCGCGCTGCACCTTGTAGGTCGCGAGCTTGTCGTTGGCGGCGCTTGAGACATCTCGATAAAGACCGATCTCAGGGGACAACCGGGACAACTGGCCCTCCAGGTTGGCGAGGCGGCCGAGACGGTCTTGCAACTGTGCCGCCGTTTGTAGGCGTTGTTGGTCGATTTGCGACTGCAGCTGGGTCATTGAGGCTTTCTCAGCCACAAAATCACCGATCTGGTTCTGCGTCAGGAATTCTTGAAAAGCGCGATCAGCCTGCCCCAACCGTCCCTCAAAAGCCGATCGCTGACGCTCAAGCGCCGGCGAAACGGGATCGCCTAGGACGCCGCGCCGATAGACCAAATACTCTTCGAGCAGGGTATTGAGCACCAGAGCTGCTGTCTGAGCATTCTCTGCCTCGAAGCTGACCTTGATGATCGGCACATCTGGGGCTGTTTCCGTCTTGGTCGCCTTGTCCATCGCGCGCAACGCTAAGCCCATGATGACGGCTTTGTCGGCGGGGCTAGCCTTGGCATATTTCTCGGCAAGCTTTGGGTAGATGCGCGACAGACCCAACTTGGTGACCACCCGCTGCTTAAGCTGTTGGGACCCGAGGATTTCAGCCTCTGACTGAATCATCTGGTCAGAATCAGGCACCGCGCCACGGGCAGCATCCCCCGACCGCGGCTCGTAGACATATTCCTGGCCAAGCCTGACCAGGACGCTGGAATAGGCCGGATAAACCGGCTTGAGCAGCAACGCGCCCCCAAGGCCGAGCGCGAAAATAATCAGGAAAACCAAGAGCATGAGCCAGCGTTCGTGCCACAGTCGGGTGCCAAAGTCGCGAGCATCGGCATACCGATCAGAACCCAGATAGCCATGTGGCGTTGGGCCGCCGAGGCCCCTATAGATCACGCCGGAATCGGTCATAATTAATGGCTACTCATGCTACCCAATGCGGACCCTGGATGGCGACGATTAACGTTTCATTACCCATTCTCATTAACCCTTGAGGCATGATCATAAAGCGTCGCGTTACCTTCGGATTTATGGCTCTGACCTGGATCACTTTGACCGGGTGCGCCGACCGTCATCTGGGAGGCATTGACCTCTTGGGTCGCGCGACGCCACCGCCGGAGCAAGGGACCGCACGGTTCGGTGACATTCCCTATGCCAGCTGGGCCGACTATGAGCCGCCTTACAGATTTTATCCGGGCGACGAGATGGAAGTGTCGGTTCCGACAGCTAGCGAGCTTAGCAAAACTGTCATCGTCCAGCCCGATGGGCGGATTTCCTTGCCACTTATCGGCTCATTCATGGCGGCGGACCGGACCATTCCCGACCTGACCGCGACACTTGTGCAGGCCTATGCCCAACAGTTGCTGAGGCCCGTGGTGGAGATCAATGCTAAGGCCGCACCATTGAAGGTGTTTGTTGGCGGTGAGGTTCGCAATCCCGGTATCTACGACCTCACGGGGGATGGCGATGCGCTAAGGGCGGTCATCCAGGCTGGCGACTTTGTGAATTCAGCGGATCGCAAGAAGGTGATCATCGTGCGCCGCGGACCCAACGGTCTGGGCATGGTGCGCGAGGTCAACCTGCAACGCGGCTTAAAGGCGGGCGCGACTGACCTCGTCCCGCTGCGGCGATTTGATATTGTCTATGTACCCAAGAGCGGCGTGGCGAACGCCGGATTGAAGGTGCAACAGTATTTCAGGGACCTCTCGCCGATCCAATTCGGCTTCAGCTACGCGCTAGGCAACAAGAGAAACTGAGGCTCGTTGTAGGGTTAGCCGTGGGCCAACCATTCGCGGGCGGCACGCTGAGCTTCGGCAACCTGATCGGAGGCCATCTCTTCGCTCAATTCTTTGCGGTAGACCTTGGCTTCTAGCGAGCCACGCATGGCCGCCAGATTGAACAGCATGTGTGCTGAAACGTAATCCAATGGCGCGCCGCCCTGCCCTGTCGAATAGAGCAGACCCATCTTGAACAGCTCGTCGCCGCTGGCCTCAGGCCCCGGCAACGGCAACACAACTTGCGATTCTACGCTCGCCAGCATGAGCTCGTTTCCCTCTTGGTATCAGTCGGCCTCCATTCTGGAGATCGATTTTCTGATCATCTGAAAGCAGGAAAGTCGATCTCTACTGAACATATGGTTAAGCATGGGGATAATCATGCATTTTCTTGAATTTGCTAATAAATATAAAGATTTACAACCTCGAAAGCTCCATTTCCGAGAGGTTAACATTCACCACATTTGAAGCGAACCTGACGGTGCCGTTCAGGTCGAGTTCAGGCTGGGCGGCGCACTATTTCGGCGAGATCGGGAGCCACCAAGATTGGCAAAGGAGTTCCGCCATGAAACGTATAATTCTTACCCTGGCGACGATTGCCGCTGTTGCCGGGCCGTTTGCATCCTCAGCCCAGGCCCGCGATCGCGATCATCGGGAGGACCGCTGGGATCGCCATGAAGAGCGTTGGGATCGACATCAGGACCGCGGCCGTTGGGATCGACGTGAAGACAGACGGGACAGGCGCGAAGACCGTTGGGACCGCCACTCCGGTTGGGATCGTGGTCAGCACAACGGCTACTACTACAACAACCGCTGGGCATATGGGCCGCCACCCCAAGCCTATTACGGCCAACCCTATTACCGGCCAGGCTATTCCTCTTGGCAGCGCGGCTCAGTGATGCCGAGCTACTATCGCGACCGCTACGTCAATGACTATGGACGCTACCACCTGCGCGCGCCGCCGCAGGGCTATGCGTGGTACCGCGCGGGTGACGACTACCTGCTGGCGGCCATCGCCACCGGACTAATCTACGAGATCATCAACGGCAATTAGGCAAATTGCGAAAGCCCCAGGTTGAATACCTGGGGCTCATCGCGCAGCACGGCTCTTGCGACGCAGACAGGATCAAACTACCTTAGTCAAGTCTGACTAAGGTGTGCGCGATGACGACCGTCAATATGCTAGAAGCCAAGACCCACCTCTCACGATTGGTGGATGCAGTAGAGAGCGGAGCCGAGGGCGAAATTATCATTGCACGCAATGGCCGTCCCGCCGCACGGCTAGTGCCGATTATCACTTCGCGCCAAGGACAGCGGATTGGGGTGGCCAAGGGTGAGTTTATCATCCCTGACGACATTGACGTCGATAACCCTCTGATTGCTCGAATGTTCGGCGTAGCGGAACCTGACGTGGAATGAGGCTACTTCTGGACACCCACATCGCGTTGTGGGCGATCACCGACAATCCAAAACTTTCGATCCAGGCATTGTCGCTGATTCAAGATCCAGCCAATGAAATATTACTGAGTGTTGTGAGCCTCTGGGAAATAGCTATCAAACACCCGCTCAGCCGCAAGGGCTCAGGCGCTATGCCACTTTCTGGTGCGGAGGCTTGGGTTAGGTTCGAAGCGGCCGGATACCCACTGTTAGATATCAATCCAACACATATTCTGGAGCTGGAGCTTCTTCCGCCCCTGCACGGCGACCCGTTTGACCGACTGCTTGTGGCGCAGGCTCGGTCTGAGAACCTTAAACTGCTCACACGAGACGCTGCTCTGCTCGGCTATGGAGAAGAGGTCATTAGGGTCTAAAGACCCAGCTTACTCTTCAGCAACTGGTTGACCGTGCCCGGATTGGCCTTGCCGCTCGTAGCTTTCATCACCTGACCCACAAACCAACCGATAGCTTGCGGCTTTTCCTTCACCGACTCCGCCTGGCCAGGGTTTGCTGCGATCAGGTCATCGATGATTTTCTCCAGAGCCCCGGTGTCTGAGACCTGCTGCAAGCCTTGCGCTTCAACAATGGCCCGCGCGCCGCCCTCTCCAGCCCACATGCGCTCGAACACGTCTTTGGCGATCTTCGACGAGATGACGCCTTCCTCGATCAAGGCGACCAGCTCGGCGATGGCCGATGAGGGTAACGGGCTGTCCTCGATATCCAATCCGCCCGCCGTTAGCTTGGCCGCCAGCTCATTGGTCACCCAATTGGCCGTCAGCTTGGCGTCGCGGCCCTCGGCGGCGGCCTCGAAATAGTCGGCGCGGGCCTGCTCGATGATCAACACCCCGGCGTCATAGGCGGTCAGCCCGTACTGACTTTGCAGACGCGCCTTCTTGGCATCCGGCAATTCCGGCAAGGAGGCTTCGATTTCCTTTACCCACGCCGGATCGAGTTCCAACGGCAACAGGTCCGGATCGGGGAAATAGCGGTAGTCATGCGCCTCTTCCTTGGAGCGCATGGAGCGGGTCTCACCCTTGGTCGGATCAAACAGACGCGTCTGCTGCTCGATCTTGCCGCCGTCCTCAATCACCTCGATCTGGCGCCGCGCCTCGTACTCAATCGCCTGCTGGATATAGCGATAGGAATTGACGTTCTTGATCTCGCATCGGGTGCCCAGGTGGCTGAAGCTACCGGTTTCGCGGAACTTCGCGTAGCCGCCGACCCGACAAACCGACACGTTCACGTCGGCGCGCAAATTGCCCTTCTCCATGTCGCCGTCGCAGGTGCCCAGATAAATCAGTATGGTCCGCAGCTTCTTCACATAGGCCGCCGCCTCTTCGGATGAGCGCATGTCGGGATACGACACAATCTCCATCAGGGCCGTGCCCGAGCGGTTCAGGTCCACATAGGTCGCGTGCGGATCTTGATCGTGCAGGCTTTTGCCAGCGTCTTGTTCCAGATGCAGGCGTTCGATCCGCACCGTGAAGGTCGAACCGTCCTCGCGTTCAACAATGACTTCACCCTCCCCAACGATCGGGTCCTTGAACTGGCTGATTTGGTAGCCCTGCGGCAGGTCGGGATAGAAATAGTTCTTGCGATCAAACAGGCTACGTAAATTGATCTTGGCCTTCAGGCCCAAACCCGTGCGCACGGCTTGCTCAACGCAGCGACGATTGATCACCGGCAACATGCCGGGCATGGCGGCGTCCACCAGACTGACCTGTTGGTTCGGCCCTGCGCCAAACCCTACTGCGGCACCAGAAAACAGCTTGGCGTTCGAGGCGACCTGGGCGTGAACCTCCAGGCCCAGAACGATTTCCCAAGAACCAGTGCGGCCCTCAATCAGCTTGGATGTGTCAGACATAGTGTCCTTCTAGCCATGGTCGGGCCTCGACGAAAGGCCCCGGGCGGCAAGACCCTTGCATCAACGGGGAAAATCAAGCTTTCTGCGCGGCGCGAAAATCTCCTTAGGTAAGGAACTCCCAGATGAAGCTCTCTCTCGTTGTCGGCCTTGCTGGCCTGTCGCTTATGTTTGCCGCCGGTTCGGCCCTGGCAGCTGACGCCCTCTCGGTGGACGCTACCCCAATTGCCGACTTGGCTGCTAATGAAGCCACCAAAGCGATCCTAGACAAGGACGTCCCTGGCCTAACCGCCCACACAGCGTTCGACCAATTCAAAGCCATGACCTTGAAGGCTCTGCAGCCGCTCAGCCAAGGCGCGCTGACCGACGAGCAAGTCGCTGCCGTTCAGGCCGACCTGGACAAACTGCCGAAGTAAAATCGACGACCTGGTTTAACGACCTCCCTCCCCTTTATGGGGAGGGACAGGCCGCTCCCGAGCGCGTTCCGAAAAGTGGGAACCGGTTTTCGGAAAAGAGCGCGCGACAAAGCAAAGAGCTAGGCCAGGGTGGGGCAGTCTGGCCGCCACTCTACATTTTCACCAGAAATCCCCACCCGACTGACACTAATGTGTCAGCCACCCTCCCCATAAAGGGGAGGGAGTTTCTTGGCGAGATCACCACCAACGCTCAGCCTTGCTTCGAAAATCGGCTGCCTTCTCCAGGGCGCCACCCAGGGAAAACAGCGTTCCCTCATCAAGCGCCCGCCCGATCAGCTGCAAACCCAGCGGCAGACCCGACTTATCCAGCCCTGCTGGCAAACTCATCCCCGGCAGACCGGCCAAGTTCACCGTCACCGTGAAAATGTCATTCAGGTACATGGCCACCGGATCATCGGCATTCTCACCTAAGCCAAACGCCGCCGAGGGTGCCGTCGGCGTCAGCAGGGCATCGACCTTGCCAAACGCCTGTTCAAAGTCATCGGCAATCCGGCGACGTACCTTCAGCGCCTTCAGGTAATAGGCGTCGTAATAGCCCGCTGAGAGCACATAGGTGCCGATCATGATCCGACGCTTGACCTCGGCCCCGAACCCGGCGGCGCGGGTGTTCTCGTAGGTCTCAGTGAGGTTGCCGCCCTCGACCCGCAAGCCGTAGCGCATGCCGTCATAGCGGGCGAGGTTCGAGGAGGCCTCAGCAGGTGCGATGATGTAATAGGCTGGCAAAGCGTACTTCGTGTGCGGCAGCGACACTTCGACGATCTCGCAGCCGGCGTCCTTCAGCCAGGCAATACCCTGCTCCCACAGGGCATCAATCTCGGCGGGCATGCCGTCAACGCGGTATTCCTTGGGTATGCCGATCCGCAACCCTTTGACCGACTTGCCGACAAAGCTTGCGAAATCAGGGGTTTCGACACTCAGGCTGGTAGAGTCTTTGGGATCGTAACCGGCCATGGAGCGCAGCAGGATCGCCGCATCTTCCACCGTCTTGGCGATGGGTCCGGCCTGATCCAGGGATGAGGCAAATGCCACCACGCCCCAACGTGAGCACCGGCCATAAGTCGGCTTAATCCCGACCGTGCCGGTAAAGGCCGCAGGCTGGCGGATCGACCCGCCGGTGTCGGTGGCTGTGGCACCCAAGCAAAGATCAGCCGCGACGCTCGCCGCCGATCCGCCCGACGAACCACCAGGTGTCAACTTGGCGTTAGAGCCGTTCGACCTCCATGGGTTAATCACCGGCCCGAAGGCACTGGATTCATTGGATGATCCCATGGCAAACTCGTCCATATTGAGCTTGCCTAACATCACTGCCCCGTCGCGCCAAAGCTGGGAAGTCACGGTCGACTCATAAGCAGGCACGAAGTTACCAAGGATCTTGGACCCAGCGGTGGAGCGAACCCCGTCGGTGCAGAATAGGTCCTTGATCCCGAGTGGTGCGCCTTCAAGTGCTCCGAATTGCCCTGCCGCGCGGCGAGCGTCCGAGGCCCGCGCCATGTCCAGCGCCTTCTCCGGCGTTTCCAGCACATAGGCGTTCAGGGGCCGCGCGGCCTCAATGGCGGCGATGTGCGCCTGCGTAATTTCTTCCGAAGAAAACGCCTTGGCTTCCAGCCCGTCGAGCGCGGCTTTCAGCGTCAGTTGGGTCAGCGAACTCATAACTATTCCACCACCTTGGGCACCACGAAGAACCCGTGGGCAGTCTTGGGCGCGTTGGCCAACACGACAGAGGCGTCGCCGCCGTCTGTGACCACATCCTCGCGCATGGCCATCGGCATAGAGACCGCCGAAGTCATCGGCGCGACGCCGTCGGTGTCGACCTCTGCCAGCTGTTCGATCCAGGCCATAATCCCGCTCAGCTCGCGGGCCAGCGGCGCCAGCGTCTGCTCCGGCTGTGCAATCCGCGCCAGCCGCGCGACCTTGCG
>JANPNB010000042.1:0-4085 GCA_031427275.1 Alphaproteobacteria bacterium
CTGGTCACCGCCCTTCGATAGCGACCCCGTGGCATCGGCGGTCATGCGGCGCAGCATGTTCGAGGGTGTGGCCGACGGTGACGTGCTGGTGATCGGAACCCACTTTGCGGCCCCGACGGCGGGACACATCAAGCGGGATGGTGGTGCTTACCGATTTGACGGGTTGGGGCTTTAGGGGGTGCGGAACGGGGTGAAGATTTCTCTCCTCGCTCATCCCGGTGCATACCGGGATCCAGGTCATTGAGAGCTGATCGCGCCGAATAGTCGTTTTGGATGTTTGCTGCCAGTTCAGAGCCTTACGATCTGGACCCCGGTATGCACCGGGGTGAGCGGGAGTGGTTCCATGACTGAGTTGATTGATGCCTGCTTGAGACCCGTGACGCAGGCTGACGCCGACCGGATGTTGGCTTGGCGCAATCAGCCGGACGTGGCGCAGTGGATGTATTCCGACCACGTGATCACGCCGGACGAGCACGAGGCGTTCATGGCGCGTGCCTTAGGCGATCCAACCCGTCGATACTGGATCATTGAGTTAGACGGTGAGCCGGTCGGCTTGGCCAATCTGGCCGAGATTTCGCAGAATGACCGCAAGGCAAGTTGGGCATTTTACCTGGCCGATCCGGCGACACGGGGGAAGGGTTTGGGTGCCTTTGTCGAGGTGTTTGTTCTGGATTTCGCGTTCCGGAGGCTCGGACTCAACAAGCTCTGCTGCGAAGTCTTGATCGAGAACGAGGCGGTTTGGAAAACCCATGAGAGCTTTGGGTTTGTTCGCGAGGCGCTCTACCGCGCTCATGTCTGGAAGGCGGGTGTGCCACGCGACGTGGTGGGTTTAGGTCTGCTCGCCGACGAGTGGGAAGCGGTGCGACCGGCCAGCGTGGCGCGAC
The DNA here is from genome assembly GCA_031427275.1 of Alphaproteobacteria bacterium. Lineage (GTDB taxonomy): Bacteria > Pseudomonadota > Alphaproteobacteria > Caulobacterales > Caulobacteraceae > Phenylobacterium. The sequence continues at coordinate 885 of JANPNB010000042.1, forward strand.
TGCGGGCCAAGGGTTTTGAGATCGGAGACTAAGGTTCCACCCGAGAGTTGTTCCAATCGAGGGCTGCAATATCTTCCGTCGCGAAGTCGGGCTTGTCGGCCAGAAGCGTCCGATAGACATGGCGCACAAAGACCAAGTCATCGGGATAGTCCACGGTCCAGCGGAGGTAGGCCAAGGAGGGTTCGCGCCTGAGACTCTCTAATTTGAACAGGTCTGAGTTCCGATAGAGATAGGGGGTCACGTGTTCGCGGTCATAGGGCTCAGTGGCCAGCATCGCTGCGGCGCGCAGGGCGGTGACTTTCATCACCTCGACGTCCAGACCGTGCGGGAAGGTTCGTTCCGGCATCGTATTATTGGCATAGTCGGCGTCGGTGGCCGCGAGGCGTTCCAACAATGTGTCAAGCACGCGCCAGTCGGTTAACGGACAGTCGGCGGTGAGGCGCACAACGACCTGCGCTGACGGAAATGCGTCGAGAGCTATGGCGAAGCGGGCGAGTACGTCCTGCAAGGGACCACGAACCACAGGCACGCCGAGGGTTGTTACATAGTTTGCTAGTGGGTCGTCGGAAGGGTCATTGCTGGTCGCCAGCGCCAGGGTGTCCAGCCGCTGAGACCGCCGCAACCGCTCGATCTGGCGGCCGATCATGGGCATGCCCTCGATGTCGGCTAACACCTTGCCGGGAAGGCGGGTCGAGGTCATTCGGCCTTGGATTACGCCCAGAATCATTGCCGCTACCCACTTAATCGGAACGTACTCTAATCTTGGCTGAACTCTAGAGTCGCGAGAAGCGCGATGCTGATCCCAATGGGAAAGACCCCACCGTGATCTCACCCCAGATACTGCCCCCTTCCGGCCTCACCCCTGACTTGGCGTCCAAGTTCGCGGCCATCGCGTTGGCTCACGTCACCCGAGAGTATCCGCACAAGCTGGATCACGTATTGAACGGACCGGTCGATGCGCGCACGCCGCGTGATCTTCACCCGATCTTCTTTGGCAGTTTCGACTGGCACTCCTGCGTTCACGGATACTGGCTGTTGGCCACTTTGCGCCGACTCTATCCGGGTCTGCCGCAGGCCGCTGAGATCGACGAACTGTTTGCTGGGTCGTTCACGGCAGAGAAGGTTGAGGCAGAGCGGGCCTATCTGGACCTACCAAGTACCCGAGGATTTGAGCGACCCTATGGCTGGGCATGGTTGCTGAAACTTCAGGCCGAATTGTTGGGTCATGACGCGCCGTGGGCGGAGCGTTTGGCACCCTTGGCGCAGGCCTTTGCTCAGCGGTTTCGCGAGTTCCTGCCGCTGGCGACTTATCCCGTCCGGGCAGGTGTGCACTCGTCCACGGCCTTCGCCCTGGCGCTTGCCCATGACTATGCCCTGGCAACCCAGGACGCAGCGCTCACGCAATTGCTGCGCCACAAGGCGGTAGATTGGTACGGCCAGGATCAAGCCGATCAGGCGCGTGAGCCCTCGGGTGACGCGTTCCTGTCACCAGCTCTTATGGAGGCAGAGTGCATGCGGCGGCTGTTGAGGCCGACTGAGTTTCGAGCTTGGTTTGCGCGTTTCCTGCCTGATGCTGCGCATCGCCGACCAGTACCCTTGTTTGCGTCAGCCACGGTCAGTGACCGCAGCGATGGCAAGATTGCTCATCTGGACGGCTTAAACCTTAGTCGGGCTTGGTGCTGGCGCTCGATTGCCGGGGCGCTGGACGAGGGCGATCCGGCGCGGGCGGTTGCTCTGGAGACCGCAGAGCGCCACTTGGCCACCAGCCTTCCGTACGTATCGGGCGACTATATGGGTGAACACTGGCTCGCGAGTTTTGCCCTGATGGCTCTGTTGGCGGACCAGAGCGCCGGGATTATGGTTTCACAAGCATGAGCCAATTCGCCAGCTACGATCTAGACTTGGTCCGTGAACTTGAGTTTGTGACGCCATGACCCGCAATCCAAACCGCTATGCAACCATCGCCATTGTCCTGCACTGGCTGATCGCTGCAGCCATCATATTCCAGATCGTGCTGGCTTGGCGGATGGACGACCTGAAGACCCCGTTGGGGTTTGCCCTGGTGCAGATGCACAAGTCGGTGGGGATTTCGATCCTGTTGCTCAGCGTAGCGCGGCTGAGCTGGCGCCTGCTAAATCCGCCACCGCCAGAACCAGCAGGTTTGGCGAGGTGGGAACTGTGGCTCTCCAAATGCGTGCACATCGCGCTCTACGGCATCATGATCGGTATGCCTCTGACGGGTTGGTTGGTGGTTTCGGCCAGCAAGATCCAGATTCCCACGCTGTTGTTTGGCGTTGTGCCTTGGCCACACCTTCCGGTCGCCGACTTGGCCCCGGCGGCCAAGGCCATGTGGCAAAACGTCGGGAAATACGGTCACGGCTTGCTGGCCTGGGCGGCTTATCTGTTGGTCGTGCTGCATGTGGCGGGCGCGTTGAAGCACCAACTGTTCGACCGCGACATGGCATTGTTGGCGCGAATGGCTCCGGGGGCCAAAGCTGGCAAATGGCTCGACCCAAGGCTGCTGGCCATCGCTCTTGGCGGTTTTGGAATTATCGCACTGGCATGGCTGTTTCAGCCCACGCTGCTCGCCACTGCGCCGCCACCTCCGTCGGTCGCCGAAGTTCCTGAGCCTGCGGCCAACGCCGTGCCGGTGACGGCAGAACGCGTGGTTGGGCCTTCGAAATGGGCCCTGTCCCAGGGCTCCAGCCTCAGCTTCTCAACGTCCTGGGGTGGCCAAGCTATATCCGGGCGGTTCGACAGGTTTTCGGCAGACATTCTATTTGCGCCAGAAGCCTTGGATCAGGCGAAAGTCAGCGTCTCCATTGATCTGGCCTCGGCGGTGACCGGCGATGTTCAGCGTGATCAGTCCCTACCAGGGGCAGATTGGTTCGACATCGCGACACATCCTAGAGCGACTTTTGTCGCCACGCGCTTTGAAAAAATCGGCGACGGGCGGTTTGTCGCTCACGGCAAACTCACTCTACGCGGGGTGAGCAATCCCGTCAGCTTGCCCTTCCGTTTGCAGATCGACGGCGACAAGGCAACGATGAGCGGTGTAACCACCCTGGACCGAACCGCCTTTGGCGTGGGGCAGGGCGAGTGGCAGGCGACAGATCAAATTCCGGCTCAGGTGAAGGGAATCAAATTAAGCGCGACGCGGAAATAGTCGGTGCGGTAGAGGCTCTGCGCGCTGGGCGGCTG
>JANPNB010000043.1:0-10632 GCA_031427275.1 Alphaproteobacteria bacterium
AGGGGTGAAGGCGCCTGCATCTGGGGCCGCCTTCATCGACGGGGAGGTTCGGCTCGGCGCCGAGCAGCAGGCGCGGGCCGGCCTTCGTGTCGCGGTCTTGGCGGCGGGTGGAGCGCCGCAGATCAAGCAAGGTTTCGCGCGCGGCCTGGATGTGAGTCCCTTGGCCGCGATCAACGCCGAAATCTCGACGGCGCGGGCGGCCGCCGTCGCCTCTCGCGCCGAGGCAGGGCGCCTTGTCGCCCTGGCTGCGCAGGACCAGAGCGCATCGACCCGTGCGGTGGAAGCCGCCCGCGCCCAGGCCGCCGCGGATGCTTCACGAGCGGACCTTGCCGAACGCCGCGTCGGACTGGAGTTCGGCGCGGGGCTGGCGCGATTGGATCTGGCCGCCCGTCAAAGGCTGCTGAGCGAGATCGCGGCTGGACGGGCGGCCCTGGTTCGCGTCGATGTCCCCGGCGCCGCGTCAAGTGCCGGCTCGCGCGTGATCATCGCCGACGGCGGCCTCACCGCTCCGGTCAGCGTGCTTGGTCTGGCGGCGTCGGCGGACGCCCGGTTGCAGAGCGCCGGCCTGCTGGCCATCGTCCGCGGTCCGATGGCGCGGTCCGCCTCGGCTGGGCGCGTACTGGCGGCGAGCCTTGAGCAGTCCTCCACCGAGGCCGGGGTCATCGTTCCTCGGGAAGCCCTGGTGCGGTGGCGCAACGCCATTTGGGCCTACCGCCGCACCGCGCCCGGCGTGTTCGTCCGGCGCGAGCTGGTGGACGCCCGTCCGGTGGAGAGCGGCTGGTTCGTCACATCAGGCTTGTCGGCCGGCGATGTGGTCGCGGTGGGCGGCGCGGGAACACTGCTCGCCATCGAACGCGGCGGCGAGCAGGCTGGCGAGAAAGATTAGCCGATGCTTTCGCTCATCGTCAGGCTCTGCCTGCGCCATCCCGGTATCGTGCTGTTGTGTGCGCTGTTGTTGCTCGGGTTCGGCGGTGCGACCGTCGTCTCGGCGCGCTACGACGTCTTTCCGGAATTCGTCCCGCCCCAGGCGAGCGTCCAGACCGAGGCGGCGGGTCTCACCCCAGAACAGGTCGAGGCCCTGGTCACCCGGCCGCTGGAGACGGTCATCAACGGCGCAAACGGGGTCGCTGCGGTCCGCTCGGAATCCATCCAGGGCCTTTCCGTGATCACCGTCATCTTCGTCGAAGGCAGCGATCCGTTTCGCGCGCGGCAGGTCGTTGCAGAAGCCTTGAGCGAGGCAGCGGGTCGCCTGCCGGCTGGCGTCTCCGCCCCCAAACTCAGCCCGCTGACCTCCTCCACCATGGATCTCTTGAAGATCGGCTTCACCAGCGACCGGTTGAGCCCGATGGCCTTGCGAGATCTCGTCCAGTGGACCGTGCGGCCCCGGATGCTGGCCACACCTGGGGTCGCTCGAGCCACGATCTTCGGCGGCGACCAGCGTCGCCTGGAGGTCCGTGTGCGGCCGGCCGACCTGATCGCCCGAAACATCGCGCTCTCCGAAGTCGCGACCGCCGTCCAGGCGAGTACCTTGGTCCGCGGCGGCGGATTCGCCGAGACGCCCAGCCAGCGCATCCTGGTCGAACCCACCAATGGGGCCGTCACGGCCAAGTCCCTTTCCGGATCACTCCTCCCGGCCGCCACGGGCCTGCCGGTGAGACTGGGCGATGTCGCCGATGTCGTGGAGGCGCCTGCGCCGAAGTTCGGCGACGCTTTGATCATGGGACGGGGCGGCGTGCTGATCGCGCTTTCGAGCCAGTATGGCGCGAACACGCTCGACGCGACGCGCGCTGCGGACGCGACGCTGGCCGAGCTGCGCCCCGCTCTGGAGGCGCAGGGCGTCAAAATCTACCCCAGCCTCCACAGGCCAGCGAACTTCATCGACTCTGCGCTGCGCGGCATCCGCACCGACTTGCTGATCGGGGCGGGCATGATCGGCCTGGTTCTGTTGGTGTTCCTGCGGGATCTGAGAGTCGCGTTCATCGCATTTGTCTCCATCCCGCTGTCGCTTCTCGCCGCGCTCATCGTGCTGGACCGCATGGGGCAGACCATCAACACCATGACCCTGGGCGGCCTGGCGGTGGCACTCGGCGTGGTCATCGACGACGCCATCGTCGGGGTGGAGAATATCGTGCGCCGCCTTCGCGAGGATCGGTCCGGAACCGATAGGGTGGGGATCATCGAGGCGGCGTCGGTGGAGGTGCGCGCGCCGGTCGTCTATGCGACCTACGTGCTGGCCTTGACCATCGCGCCCATTCTCTTCCTGACCGGCCTGCAGGGCGCATTCTTCGGTCCACTCGCCTTTGCGTTCCTGCTGGCGACACTGGCCTCCCTCGCGGTCGCCATCACCGTGACGCCCGCGCTGTCGCTGCTGCTCCTGCGTCGGGTCCGGCTACATGACGAGCCGGGCTATCTTCGAAAACTGAAGAGCCTTCACATCCGGGTCTTGGAGCCGATATGCGCGCGGCCCGGCGTCGTCGTGTCGGGCGCCGCGCTGGTCGGTGTGTTGGCGCTAGGGGCCTTCTTCGTCTTTGGCTCGGAACTGCTGCCGGCGTTTCGCGAGCGCCACTACGTGCTGCAGGTCAACGGGCCCGCCGGTGCCTCCATGGGGTGGATGCGCGATCTTGGCGTTCGCATCACCAAGGATCTGGTGGCGATACCCGAGGTCACGACGGTCGAGCAGCAGATCGGGCGCGCCGAGGCCGGAGAGGACACCTTTCCCCCGCATCGCAGCGAGTTCCATGTCGAGTTGCGCCCCGTGGGCGGGGCCGGCGAGGACCGGGTTCTGGCGCGAATCCGAGAGGTTCTGGCGCAATATCCCGGCGTCCAGAGCGAGGCCCTGACCTTCCTCGGAGACCGCATCAGCGAATCCTTGTCAGGGGAGACGGCGAAGGTTGCCGTCAATGTCTACGGACCTGACCTCGACGTTCTCGACCGTGTCGCGGCCGATGTGGCTCGCGCCCTACAGTCGGTCCCCGGCGCGGCCGACGTCCAGGTGAAGGCCCAGCCCGGCGCTCCGACCCTGAAGATCGCCCTGGACTCAGACCGCATGGCGTTTCGCGGCGTCGTCCCTACCGACGCCTATGACGCCATCGAAACGGCCTTCCAGGGCCGCACCGTGGCGCAGGTCACCGGCGCCGATCGCATAACCGACGTGGCAGTCTCCCTACCGCCGGAGATGCAGCGAGATCCGGAAGGCGTCGGCACCTTGCTTGTGCGCACAGCGGATGGTGCGACGACCCCGCTGTCGGATATCGCCACCATTCGGCTGGGCGAGGGACGCACCGTTATCAATCACGACGGTGGCCAACGCCGGCAGGTGGTCACCGCCAATCCCACGGGGGCGGACGTCTCCGGTTTCGTGCGCGACGCCCGCGCCAAGATCGCAAGCACCGTCTCACTGCCGCCGGGTGTGTTCCTTGAATACACCGGCGTGGCCCAGGGTCAGGCTGCGGCAGCCCGCCAGATCCTGGTCAATGTCGCGGCCGCTTCGATCGGCATTATCGCGCTCCTCGTGCTGGCCTTTGGCGGCGGTCGCCCCGCTGGACTGATCCTGGCTGGGACCCCATTTGCGCTGGCCGGCGGCGTCGCGGCGGTGGCCTTGACGGGCGGCGTGCTCTCGCTGGGCGCTTTGGTCGGCTTCGTCACGCTGTTCGGAATTGCCGCCCGTAACGCCATTCTCCTGATCTCCCACGTCGATCATTTGGTGAGCGATGAGGGCCAGCCCTGGGGATTGGCGACGGTTCTGCGAGCGACCCAGGAACGCGTGACGCCGATCCTGATGACCGCCCTGGTCACTGGACTTGGCCTGGCGCCGCTCGCGCTTGAGGCGGGCCAATCCGGCCGCGAAGTGCAGGGTCCGATGGCTGCGGTCATCCTCGGCGGATTGATCACCTCGACCCTGATGAGCCTACTGCTGCTCCCTGCGCTCGTTCTCGCCTATCGTTATCCGCAGGGACAAACCCACGAGAGATCACGCGATGCGCCTGCTACTGATCGAGGATGATGTTGAGACCGCGGCCTTCGTCGTCGAGGGCCTCAGCCTGCGTGGTCATGCGGTCCAGACCGTGATGGATGGTCAGGCCGGGCTGGCCACGGCGATGGTCGGCGGCTTCGACATGATGATCATCGACCGGATGCTTCCCAGCCTGGACGGCCTATCGATCTCCAGGGTCCTGCGCGACGCCGGGAGTGAAAAGCCTATCCTGATCCTGACGGCGCTCGGCTCGGTCGAGGATCGGGTCGCCGGCCTAGAGGGGGGCGCTGACGACTATCTGGTCAAGCCGTTCTCGATGTCAGAACTGATCGCCCGCGTCGATGCTCTCGGCCGCAGAAGCAGATCCGCTTCGCCCACTCGGCTGGCCATCGCCGATTTGACGCTCGACCGTCTGACGCGGGAGGTCCGACGGGGCGGCGAACTGGTCGATCTGCAGCATCGCGAGTTTCAGCTGCTCGAAGCCTTGATGCTGCAGACGCCCAATGTGGTCACCCGCACCATGCTGCTGGAAGGCGTTTGGAAAATTCGCTTTGATCCGGGCACCAGCCTGGTGGAAAGCCACGTCAGCCGCCTTCGCGCCAAGATTGATCGCGCGGGGAGTCCAATGCTGATCCACACCGTGCGAGGAGAAGGCTATGCCGCTCGCACGCCTTAGCCCGCTCTGGCGCTCGACCAGCTTTCGGATTTCGCTCATCCACGCCGCGCTACTGGCGGCTGCGATCGTGGGCGCAGGAACCGGCGGCTGGGTCGCGACCCGCGGCGCGGCCGAGCGCGAAGCCCATGATCGCATCGCCCTTGAGGTCCACGCCGTCACGCTTGAGATCCAGGCCGAGGGTCTGAAGGCCGCAGGCGACGCGGTGATGGCGCGCGCAGAACGACCCGGCGCGCTGGAATACCGTCTGGTTGATTCCACCGGCCGCCATGTCGCGGGCGACCTGACCGACCTGGGGCCCAAGGCGGGGTGGAGGAGCCTCGACTTTGATGGAACCGCGCCCGGACTGGAGGGCAAGGACCGCCTCCTTATCCTGACCCAGCGCCTGCCGGATGGCGCGCGGCTCACGGTCGGAGAGGACCTTGGAAGAGCCGAAGCGCTGCGCAACACGCTCTTTCGGACCCTGCTTTTCTGGGGCGGTCTGGCTTTGGCCCTGGGGTTGGCGGCCGGTCTTTACCTGACACACCGGGCGCTCGAACGCATGAACGCCCTGGTTCGCACTGTGCGCGCCGTCGCCGAGGGCGACCTTGCGGCCCGTGCATCCGACGCCAGACCGGAAGGCGACGACATTGGCCAACTGGCTGCAGGCGTCAATCAGATGCTGGACCGCATCGACGTCCTGATGGCCGCCGTGCGCCGGGTTTCCGCCGAGGTCGCCCATGATCTTCGGACCCCCTTGTCGCATGTCCGCCAGCGGCTCGACGCGGCCGCGACTGCCGCGACGCCAGACCTCAGAAACGCCGCCCTTCAATCGGCAAACGACGGCATCGACAGAGCCCTGCGAATGTTCGACGCGATGCTTCGCCTGGCGGAGATCGACGCCGGCGCGGCGCGGGCGCGTTTCGCGACCGTCGATCTGACGGATCTGACCGATCGGGTGGCGGACGCCTACCGCGCGGAGTTGGAGGCATCGGGGCGGACCTTAATCGTCCAGATCGCGGAATGCTCGGTGGTCGAGGGCGACGCCGACCTTCTGACCCAGGCGCTCGCCAATCTGTTGGAGAATGCTCTGAAGCATTCCCGCGCGGCAGCCAAGGTGACGGTGCAGCTTGTCGAGGAGCCGGACGGGATCAAGCTCAGCGTCGAGGATGACGGACCCGGTATCCCGCCAGAGATGTTCGAGGTGGCGGTCCGCCCGTTCTCCCGGCTGGATCCTGCTCGCGCGGCTCCGGGTACTGGTCTGGGCATGGCGATCAGCGCGGGCGTGGCCCGCCTGCACTGCGGACGGCTGCTTCTTGAAGACGCACGGCCCGGCTTGAGAGTGACCATGCTCCTGGCCCCCACTCAGGGGCCCATGCTTTCCCAGAATGACGCCTCTTGCGACCGCGGCCGTCCTGACCTCCCAGCCGTTCGAGGCGCCGATGGAAACTGACAAGACGAAGGCATCCTGGCGCTCCGGCATCTCGGCTGTTCCACGAGGGGTCTGGGCGCTCGGCCTGGTGTCGATGTTCATGGATATCTCTTCGGAGATGATCCACAGCCTGCTGCCGGTGTTCCTGGTCGGAACCCTGGGGGCCAGCGTCGCGCTGGTCGGACTCATTGAAGGCACCGCTGAGGCCACGGCTTCGATCACCAAAATCTTCTCCGGCTGGCTGAGCGACAGGCTCGGCAAGCGGAAGCTTCTGGCCGTCCTAGGCTACGGCCTCGGAGCTCTGAGCAAGCCTATCTTTCCCTTGGCGGTGACCCCGTTCGAGGTGTTCGGCGCCCGTTTCGCCGACCGGATCGGCAAGGGCGTCCGCGGCGCGCCGCGAGACGCGCTGGTCGCCGATCTGTCGCCTCCTTCTATTCGCGGGGCCGCCTTTGGCGTTCGCCAATCCCTCGATACCATCGGCGCGTTCACGGGCCCGCTGGTGGCGATGGCGCTCATGCTGGTGTTCGCCGGGAATATTCGCGCGGTCTTTGCGTGGGCCGTCGTCCCGGCCATCATAGCTGTGCTGTTGCTGGTGATTGGCGTTCAGGAGCCAAGGTCTCATTCAGATGTCCACGGCGCGGCGCGGCCACCCATTCGATGGGCCGAGGTGCGGGGAATCGGGCCGACTTTCTGGGGTGTCGTCGCCCTGGGCGTCGTTTTCACTATGGCCCGGTTCAGTGAGGCCTTCCTGGTCCTGCGCGCTCAAGACGCCGGTTTGCCTATCGCGCTCATCCCCGTCGTCATGGTGGTGATGAATGTCGTCTATTCGATCGCGGCGGCACCAGCGGGCAGCCTGTCGGACCGGATCGACCGGCGATTGGTGCTGGTTGCCGGCCTGGCCTGTCTGGTCCTGGCAGATTTGTTCCTGGCGCTGGGCGGCGGAGTTCCCAGTGTACTGATTGGGGTAGCTCTATGGGGGCTGCATATGGGCCTCACCCAGGGCCTGTTGGCAGCGCTCGTTGTCGACACAGCGCCGTCTCATCTGAGGGGAACCGCCTTCGGTCTCTTCAACCTGGCGAGCGGGGTAACCATGCTTGCGGCGAGCACATTGGCCGGAGTCCTTTGGTCAGCCTACGGGTTTCGGGCGACGTTCCTAGCTGGCAGCGTATTCGCCGGGTTGGCGCTGGTTGGTCTGATTTTGTTCGTCCGGCGCATGAAACCCGAGCCTCGGCCTCACTAGGCAAAATGCACTGATCGCTGTCAGAGTTCGAATTGATTGCGACTCGACCTGATTACCAACCTCCGGAAATCATTGGAACGACCATATCGCATCCGATGCGAATGTGTGTGGCCTTGAATCCCACCGGTGTCCGCGAGTGGGGCCGCTGGGGACATGGCCGAGCGGGATGCGCCGTAGCGTTGTCACCCGTCATGATCGTCATTGAGGAGCTTAAGCAGTGCTGGATTGATGAACAACCGCTCCCGTCCAGCCTTGACCTCTTCCAAAACTCCGATCCCGACGAGCGCCTTCAGGTAGGTCGATGCAGATTGCCTTTGAGCGATCCCGGCGTCGACCAGATTGCTAATGCGGCAATAGGGTTGCACGAAGACGATTTCGGCCAATTCGCGACTGTATATTCGCGGAGCGTCATGGCGGACCCTCTCTGCGGTCTGATCAAGCAGATCACGAATTGCGCGCACCTTGGCGGTCGTCCATTGCGCTGTCTCCCGCACCGCCTCGATCATGAAGAGCACCCATGGCTCCCAAGCTCCATCGGTCGTGACCGCAAGGAGTAGCCGGTAATAGTCGCTCTTGGCCCGGATGATCGCGCGACTCAGGTAGAGGACCGGCAGATCCAACAATTCCTGTTCGACGAGATATAGTAGGTTCAGTACACGGCCGGTGCGGCCGTTGCCATCGCCGAAGGGATGGATGGCTTCAAACTGATAGTGTTGGACCGCAAGACGAATGAGCGGATCGGTATCCGGTTCGACCGCGTGGAGATATTGCTCCCAGTTGGCGAGGAGACCGCGCAGGAGCACCGTCCCTTCGGGCGGCGTATAGATCACCTGCCCGGTCGCGCCGTTGACGAGCGCCGTCCCCGGCGTTGCGCGAACGTCGATGTCGGCACCTTTGATCGTTCGGCAGATCTCAACGGCGGCGACGGTAGTAAGAGGCCGCGCCGAAAGTCGCCGGAACCCCTGATCCAGCGCAGTGCGATAGCGTAGGGCCTCCTTTGTCGCCGGATCGGCACCACCTTCATAGCCTGGGCCAGCGAAGCGAAATAATCGATCGTTAGTCGTGACGATGTTCTCGATCTCGGAACTGGCCTGCGCCTCGAGCAGTGGGATGCTGTTGATCAAAACGGCTTGATCCGGGATAAGCGCACCCACCGCTTTCAGTTCGGCCAATGCCGCCCGCGCGCCGATGCAGGCCTTCAGGACGGGGATCGTCTCCAACGACCGGGCCGGAGGGAGTAGGGGAAGATCATTGAACGGGCGACGGGCATCGAACGACATGTGTCGATATAATCACACTTCATAGACATATCAAGGCGACTTGTCGATCGAAGCGACATGTCGCATCTCAATCCGGCGCGCCGTTTGCACAACTATTCGACGAGGACCGTACGGGTGGGTTCATGTTCAATTTGTCGGCTGGCGATCCCAGTCGGGCTCAAGCGCCTTGAGGCGCAATCGGTTCGCACCCGACGAAATGGCCTCTCTGCCTTGGCATCATTGCTGTGCAAACCCCAAGCGCTGTCGGGTGACCTGGCTGAAGCCTTGCGCTGGCGATCAGCAGAGGCAACAGGCGGTGCCTACTGGACCTTGATCGAACACATAGGCGCAAAGGGTCGGCGGCTCCTCGAGGCGCGAACTCCCGTGCTACCGGCCTGCGTTGCGATGCCGGTTAGGGCAGTCTTGTCGCGGGCTTCACGGGAGTTAGATTGACGTGTGGAGAGCGACCGGACAAACTATTGTTAGCCTCGACGCCTCGAGTTCGAGTGGAACCCATGGTCGCAACGAATTCGAACAGAAATTGCGGAAAACAATGCGACTCGCATCGAATGCGAATTCTGACAATATTTCAATAGGTTATGATCTTCAATTTCGGATAATGTTAATTAGGCGCGAAAGAGCATACTGATCGGAACTGCCCACATTTGCGGCCCAAAAGCCGCCGTGTGCTCCCCAGTGTAAAGAACAAGGCCCTGAAATTCCCGGTCACCTGCAAGGTTATCACGGAACCATTTAAGGTGCCTGAAATCGTGCTGATCGACATTGGATCCAGCCTTAACCTCAATACCGATCAGCTGGCCGTCCTCGCCCTCGACTAGGAAATCCAGCTCCCTCTGCTCGCGGTCGCGGTAGTGATAGAGTCGAAAGTCTTCGGCTTGGGATTCCAGCAGGGCCGTAAGCTGAGCGTAGACCAAGGTCTCAATCAGCTTACCGTTTAAGCTTCCGTCCAAACGAACCTTTTCAAACGACCAGTTCAGCGTGGAAGCCATCAAGCCGGTATCGGTCATGAAGAGTTTGTCCTGCTTGCCGACCCGGGCGTAGTCGGTCTTGGACCAGGGCTTCAGTCGATCAACGAGATAGAGGGTCTCCAACGCGTTCACGTAGGTCTCAAGCGTCGGCCGGGAGATGCCAAGGGCAGCTGAGATCGCTGTGGCGTCCATGAACCGTGAGGACCACGCCGCTAGGACCTCGACGAGTTTGAAAAGGTTGTCCTTGCGACGAATGTTGGCGACATCCCGCAGGTCTCGATCAATGAGCGCTTCAAGGTAATCATTATGCCATTGACGCCGCGCTCGGCTTTGCTGCAGCCGAATGGCCTCAGGGTATCCGCCAGCCAGCGCCATCTCGATATAAGCGTCTTTGGTCATTGGGCCGCTGAGGCCGCGAAGGTCTCGCCACGCCCCTGCTCTCGCCATCTCCAGGAATTGAGGCTTTGCGCGCTCGATCTCTCCTTGCGCCAGAGGTCGCAGGCGCACCTTGCGAACCCGCCCTGCCAGAGACTCCGTCACCTTGGGAAGGGTCATGATATTGGCCGATCCGGTCAACAGGAACCGCCCCGGCCTTTGATTTTCATCGACGTCCTTCTTCACGGCCGCCAGCAATTGGGGGGCCCGCTGGACTTCATCAATGATCATCAGTTCGTCGCCGTGGGCGACAAAGCCATGGGGATCTTCCAGCGCCGCATTTAGCAGGGTCAGGTCATCAAGGGTTCGGTAGATACCGCGCGCGCCGAGCCCATCGCCAATCAACTTCGCAAGCGTGGTCTTCCCACATTGCCGCGGGCCCTCCAGGAGCAAGACGCGGCTCTGGATCAATCCCTCGCGGATCGGACTCGCCTGCCAACGCTCGAAGCATTGGTATGTCGTCATAATGGGCACCGGATGATGGACCGCGATATTCCTATTATCTGCCCCGCAATATGTAAAGTATAGATATCTCTAAATGCACATACTTGGCCAGCTGTATGCGGAGCTGGTGTAGCAGGCGGCACCGCAACTGCACATCGGCTGGTGGTCGGCCGCTACGCGACCTGAGGGCTACGCGCCCGACCACAAC
>JANPNB010000044.1:0-1854 GCA_031427275.1 Alphaproteobacteria bacterium
AATCGAGGGCATGCGTGAGCGGGAATGGGGCCGCGTCATCAACATCTCATCGATCAACGGTCAAAAGGGCCAGATGGGCCAAACCAACTATTCGGCGGCTAAGGCTGGCGTCATCGGTTTCACCAAGGCCCTCGCGCTCGAGAACGCCAAAAAGGGCGTGACCGTCAACTGCATCTGCCCCGGCTATATCGATACTGAAATGGTCCAGGCGGTACCTGAAAATGTCTTGGCCGCGATCATCGGACAAATCCCGGTCGGCAGGCTGGGCCGCGGCGATGAGATCGCCGATATGGTCGCATTCCTGGCGGGCGAGCATGCCGGCTACGTGACGGGCTCAACCCTGTCGCTCAACGGTGGTCAGTATATGGCAGGTTGATTGCGGCGGAGGTCCAAAAACCGCCCCACTCGAATGGCATGTCCTGCCTCGTGATGACGCGCAAGTATTTTGAGTTCCGTGGCAAGCTGGCCTGGGTCGCGGTGATCACCGCTGCGACCTCGAGCCTGCTGGCCTGCCCAGCTCAGGCCCTTGACCCCGGGACTTTGCGCGAGAGCCTGTTTGGCGCTCGGCCCGCCTCACCCGACCAATCGGCCAATCAACCGATCGCCCGCTTCATCAGCCAGGAAGGCGAAAGCTTTGTTCTGGACCGCAGCCAAGCGCGTCCGCTGCTGAAGTTCGAAGACAGCCCAGAGGTTTGGGTGCTTCGCCCCCAACCGGCCCCCCGCGGCGACGTGCTTTATATGAATGATTTGGGTGAGCCGGTTCTACGGGCAACCCGGCTGGGTGGCTTGACGCTCTTCACCCCTGGTCGCCCGGGTGGCAGCGCGGCGGCATTATCGGGGCCAAGTGCAGCTATCCGCTTGCTACAGTTGGGGCCGCAGCAACTTCTCGAACGCTTGGCGCAGGCCAGTGCCCGGGCGTCTCGCGCCGCCAAACGCCTGATCCCCTTTGAAGCCGACGCGTCACCCGGCTCGTCGGCCTTGACCGCCGATGCCGCAATGGTCGCCGCCGAGGCTGTGATCCGCATCACCCACCGGTCAGACGGCCGGGCGCTCCTGGCTAAGATTGTAAGGATAGAACTGATCGAGGGGCGCAAGGCCTCCGTGCGATTGGAGCAGGGCATCATCCGCATCATCGTCGCCCCTGCAGAGGGCCTCGCGGGCCGACCCTCCTCAGACCGGATTATCGCCGCCGCATTAGCTTTCAGGTGAAGCTAATACCATCGGCCGCGTGGGTTTGATTGGCGAATCAATCTCGCTTCACAAAAACTTTGATTGGTCAATTGATAAGAATAGGTTAACCATCAGTGCGCCTGAGTTTCACGCTTTGTGATGGGCTCTATTCCGCTATTCGGCTTTCCCATGCGACCCCCATCGCACAGGCGATTTTGACGACAAGCGTCGAGTAGGCCGCTTGCTTCGCTGTGAAGCGGATGGCATTCAGAAGGGGGACTACAAATGAAATTTAGAATGGCAACGGCTATCGCTGCGCTTCTATGCGCGGCTGCGGCCTCCACTTCGGCCAGTGCCGTGACCGTCTACGGCAATTCGGCCTCGTTCGGAAGTAATCCAATCCACGTCATCAACGGGATGACCGGGGTTGAGTCTCAACGTTTCGCGGGCAATCCCGGCGGCAATGGTCGTGGCGTGGTTGTCGTGGGCAGCACGCTTTACTACACGGTCGTCGGTGACTCGAAAATCTATAAGATGGATCGCACGACCGGTGTAACCTTCGGCTCGATCCAGACCACCAACGCAAGCATGTCGACCCTAGCTTGGGACGGCAGCCATTTCTGGACAGCGGACTATTCCGGTACAAATCACGCCTTCCGGATTGATCCGACAACCGGGCTGAAT
>JANPNB010000045.1:0-12948 GCA_031427275.1 Alphaproteobacteria bacterium
TGGCCGCCTAGCCTGACCATGTCATCAACCGCGAGCGGGAAGGAGGGTCACCTAAGATGCAATTTGCAACATTCGACGACCTCCGCCCAGCCGCAGCTTCGCGAGTCTGACCTAAGGCCTTAGCGCCTCCCAGACCCCGGTCTCTGCCCATTGCTATCTTCACGCGGCACAGGTTGCCGCCTGCACCCGATGACATGTGATCCCGATGACTGAATTCTACGACGAAGATGACGATGCCTTCCGTCCGCGCACCCTGACCAATTTGCAGGTGATGGGCTATGTGTGGCGCCACTGGATTGTGGAGCCAAAACGGTTTGGGCTGATCGTGGCCTTCATGCTGGTTTCGACCATTTGTGATGCCGCGATCCCCTGGGCGACGCGGGGGCTGATCAATGCTGTGTCACAACCTGCCGAGGTGACGCGCGGGGCCTGGATCGCTTGGGCCAGCCTGTCGGGGCTCTATCTGGCTTTCTATGTGATCCGGACCTTCATGTTCCGGATGTCCAATGGCTATTATTCGCGGATCATGGCGCGGATCGCCAAAGAGGGATTTGCCCGGGTGCAATCGTTCTCCGCCGACTGGCATGCGTCCAATTTCGCCGGGGCGACGGTGCGGCGGGTCAGCCGGGCCATGTGGGGCTATGACAGTGCGTCAGACGCCATCCTCTGGATGCTGGTGCCCACAGTGGTGGTGCTCTCGGCGTTGGCGGTATCTATCGGCCTGCGATGGCCGGTAGCGGGCATCTTCGTGGCCAGCTTGATCGTGCTGTTTGCCATCTACAATGTGATCGTTTCGAGCCGCTATATTCGTCCGGCGAACCTGCGCTCGACGGCCCTGGACTCTGGGATCGGGGCGACCTTGGCCGATGCCATCGGGGCCAATCCGGTGGTCAAGGGCTTTGGCGCTGAGAGCCGTGAGGAGGCGCGGTTTAACGATCACATGGATCGCTGGCAGCGGGCGCAGCAGACCACTTGGAACCGCTTCAACACGGTGGGCATGGGCCAAAACCTGTTCCTAGTGTTGTTGCAGGCCGGTCTGACCGGGATGTTGGTGCTGTCCTGGTCCAAGGGCGACGCCAATGCCGGGGACGTGGCCTTTGCTATCACCTCGTTCATCGTCATGGCGGGCTATATGCGCAACTTCTCGGAGATCACCCGGATGCTGCAGAAGGGGTTGGACGATACCCTGGACGTGGCGACCTATATGCGCACTGAGCCACAGCTTCGCGACGCGGCGGGGGCACCGGCGTTTAGGGGCGAGCTGGGCGAGATCGTGTTTGACCACGTGACCTTCGGCTATGAGGCGCAAGCCTACCCGCTCTATGAGAACTTCAGTCTGGTGGTCGCACCGGGCGAGCGGGTAGCCTTGGTCGGGTCCACGGGATCGGGCAAGTCTACGTTCGTGAAGCTGTTGCAGCGGCTATACGACGTGCAAGAGGGCCGCATCCTGATCGATGGCCAAGATGTGCGCCACGTCGCCCAGGGTAGCTTGCGGCGCTCCATCGCCGTGGTGCCGCAGGATCCGGCGCTGTTCCATCGTGGGGTTGGGGAAAACATCGCTTATGCGCGGCCCGGCGCGACGCGCGACGAGATCATCCTGGCGGCCAAGCGGGCGCGGGCTCACGACTTCATCGCCAAACTGCCGATGGGTTATGACACCCTGGTGGGCGAACGCGGGGTGAAGCTGTCGGGCGGTGAACGGCAACGGGTGGCCATCGCCCGGGCTTTCCTGGCCGACGCGCCGATCCTGGTGCTGGACGAGGCGACCTCCTCGCTAGACGTTGAGACCGAGCGTCTGGTGCAGGCGGCGATGGAGGAACTGATGGCCGGCCGCACCACGGTGGTCATTGCACATCGGCTCTCGACCATTCGCGGGGCCGACCGCATCCTAGTGTTCGAGGGCGGCCGGATTGTCGAGGAAGGCCGTCACGCCGATCTGGTGGCCAAGGGCGGCACCTATGCCCGGCTACACGCGGTGACGGAAGCGACGGCATGACTGATCATTACGAAGACGCCGATGACGTCAAGAAGCGGGTGCTCAGCAATGGGCAGGTGATGGGGTTCATCACGCGGTTTTGGCTACGCCGACCTTGGCACCTGACCGGCGTTGCGGTGTTCAGTTTGGTGACCATTGGGTTGGAGCTGATCTTGCCGGTGGCATCCGGACGGATGGTCGATGCAGTGGCGACGGGCCCCAGCGCGGCCAAGGCAGCCTGGGGGGCTTGGGGCCTGTTCATCGGGGCGGGCTTGGTGATGGCCGTAGTGCGCAACGCCGTCAACAAATGGTGGATCGACCTGGCGGCCAAGAACATGGCCGAGATGACCGATGAAGGGTTTGCCAAGGTGCAGACCTTCTCAGCCGATTGGCATGCCGATGCCTTTGCCGGAGCCACGGTGCGACGTTTGAGCCGGGCCATGTGGGGCTATGACGTGGTCTCCGATGCCGTGGTCATGTGGATCGGCCCGGCCATAGCGGTTCTGCTCGGCTTGTCGGTCATGATGATCCTGCGCTGGCCGCTCGTCGGTACGTTCTCGCTGGTGACGGTGCTGGCTTATATCGGGGCCAATGTCTTCCTGACCGAGCGCTATGCGCGGCCGCTCAATCTGCGGTCTGTGGGCCTCGATTCGCGGATCGGCGGGGCCCTGGCTGACTCCGTCACCGGCAATGCGACGGTGCGCAGCTTCGGGGCTGAGGACGGGGAGAGTGCGCGGATTTCTGAGGTCACCGGCCTGTGGCGGGTGGCAGTTAAGCGCACCTGGAACGCCTTTACCGACATCTGGTTTGTGATGAACGTGCTGATGACCGTGCTGCAGGCTGGCATGACCGGCATGATGCTGCAGCTTTGGATGAAGGGCCAGGCGACCGCCGGGGACGTGGCCTTCGCCATCACCGCGTTTATGTTGATGAGCGGCTATCTGCGCAATATCGGCGACAATATCCGTATGCTGCAGAAGGGTCTCGACGATGTTGAGGACGTGGCGCGCTATGCCCAGACGCCGCCACAGGTGGCCGATGTGGCGGGCGCGAAGGCCCTGACCAGTGAGTTGGGGGCCATCACCTTTGAGGCCGCGACCTTCCGCTACAAATCCGTGCCTGAGCCGCTGTTCAAAGACTTCAACCTTGCCGTAAAGCCGGGCGAGCGGGTGGCACTGGTCGGCGCGACGGGGGCAGGCAAGTCGACCTTCGTCAAGCTGATCCAGCGGCTCTATGACCTGGAGGCCGGGCGCATCACCATTGATGGTCAAGATATTGCCGGAGTCACCCAGAACAGCCTGAGACGAGCCATAGCAGTGGTGCCGCAGGACCCGGCCCTGTTCCACCGCACCATTGCGCAGAACATCAGCTATGCGCGGCCTGATGCAACCCAGGACGAGATCGAGCTGGCTGCGCGGCGGGCCAGGGCGCATGAGTTCATCGCCAAGCTGCCTCTGGGCTACAACACCCTGGTCGGTGAGCGCGGCGTGAAGCTGTCGGGCGGTGAGCGGCAGCGGGTGGCCATTGCCCGCGCCTTCCTAGCTGATGCCCCAATCCTGGTACTGGATGAGGCGACGTCATCCCTAGATGTCGAGACCGAACAGGTGGTGCAGGCGGCGATGGAGGCCCTGATGGTAGGCCGCACCACCATCGTCATCGCCCACCGGCTGTCGACCGTGCGCGGGGCCGACCGCATCCTGGTGTTCGAGAACGGGGCTATTGTGGAGGAGGGCACGCACAAGGCCCTGGTCGCCAAGGGTGGTGCCTATGCGCGACTGCACAAGGTGACGATGGGGGTGGGTTAGAACCTTCGCTCCAGGGCCATGGTCAGACGAACCTGGCTGTCAGCGTCATCGCGACTGGAACCCAGCGCCGCCAGCCAGCTGGCGCGCACCTCGATCTCAAAGGGTGAACCTTTGGGATGGATTTCCCACTGGGCGACGGGACCGGCATAGGCCCCGCCAGACTGCAGGCCGTAGTCGTCACCCAAGTCTCCGAAGGCCTCTGCCCCCAGGCGCATATGATTTGTTACCCCCCAGGTCGCGGCAGCGGCATAGCTGTAGTTGGCGAAACGCTCAGAGGGCACATTCAGCGGCCGCTCGACCACTAGGTTTACGACGCCTTCAAAGGGTCCGGCCCGCTTGGCCAACAGAAGCTTAGCCTCGACCACCTCTTCGCCACCATTCACGCCGGCTAGATACTCGCCGTAAATTCCAACATCGATGCCGACCCTAGGAATTTGGCCCAGATAATAGACCCCCTCGACGCCGAGCCCTTGCAGCTTGGCACCCTTGCCGGGATCGTTGGCGATGGGTGCGATAAGCGCCAAGCTCATGCGGTCGCTAAATCCATATTCTGCCTCGAGCACGGTCTTGCGCGCACCGTCTAAGGGACCACCGTTGACTTGGGCACCGCGTGCCTCAAGCTCGAAAACGCCGTTCTCGACATAGGGTGCGTAGACCTTGGCATCCAGGTGCGGCCCGGCGACCGCCGCGGTTGCGCCGACCAAACCCAAAACAATGCCCGCAATGACTGTCTTCACGACCTACTCCTAATAATGAGAAGCGTTTTCATATTCGTTCTTGCGAACGATTGTCAATTGCATCATTGAAGAGGGCGAAACACAAGGAGTAGGACATGCGCATCCCCGGTCTAATCATCTTGCTATCGGCGATCTCGAGCGTGTCGCTGGCTGCGCCAACTCAGGTCACTCTGACACTGAAGGATCACCGCTTTACGCCGTCCACGGTGAGCGTGCCTGCCGGTCAAGTCATTGAGGTAGAGTTGATCAATCTCGATCTTTCCAGCGAGGAGTTTGATAGCACCGACTTGGGCGTTGAGGCCGACGTGACGCCGAAGAACCGGGTGCGTTTCAGCGTTGGGCCACTAAAAGCCGGATCCTATGACTTCACCGGTGAATACCATCCTGAGACAGCCCAGGGCGTAATGGTGGCCGTGGACTAGGACCCCACCATTGCGGCAGATAGGGCGGCGGCGAGATCGCCCCTCGGCCTGATCTCTACGCGTTCAAGGTTCAACCACCCCGCCATCAGACGAAGTTCCTTCGCCAAGGCAGCAGCCGTTTCATCGTTCGCCCAAGGTTCGGCGTGGGAGGATAAGACCAGCAAGGTGCCCGCCTTGCGGTCGGCTTTGAGGTCTACCCGCGCGGTGATCGCCTCGCCTTGCAGGAAGGGGAGGACGTAGTAGCCGTGCACGCGTTTGTGGGCCGGGGTGTAGATCTCTAGCCGGACCTTGACCCCGAACACGCGCTCGGTGCGCTCGCGAAACCAGATTAGGTTGTCGAACGGCGACAACAGGGCTTGAGCGGAAATCTTGCGGGGTCGTTTGGCGGCGGGGCTAAGATAGGCTTGGTGGCTCCAATCTTTGACGGTGACGGGGATCAAGTCGCCGTTCTCAACCAGTTCAGCTACACGGCCTTTGGTATCGCCAACGCCGAGCCGGAAATAGTCGCGCAGATCGCGCTCGGTAGCGACGCCCATGGCGCGAGCGGCAATGCGCAGAAGTTCTCGCTGCGCCTCGTGGCGGTGCGGGGTCGGGGTTTGTCGAACATGCTTGGGATGAACGGTGTCTGGCAGGCCATAGACACGCTCAAAGGTGCCGCGACGGGTGGCTGCGGTGACCTGGCCGGTCCAGAACAGGCATTCCATGGCGCGTTTGCCTTCGCTCCAGCCCCACCAGCCGCCGGGTCCTTTGGCCCCGATCTCCAGCTCTGAGGCGGTGATGGCACCGCGTTCACCGACCAACTTCTTTGCGCGCTCTATGAAGTCACTGCGCTCTCGCAGGAACTTCGCCACGCCTTTCCAAGTGCCGACGCCCTCGGCAGCATCCTCCATGCGCCACCGCATCAGGGCCTGGGTAGACCAAGGCGCGAGGGAGGCTTCGTGCATCCAGTACTCGAAGAGGGCAGGTTTCTTGCCCCAGGCTAGGTCTTCCAACAGCGTGCGTGGATAGGCCCCGAGCCGAGAGAACAGCGGCAGGTAGTGGGTGCGTGAGACGACGTTCACCGAGTCGATCTGCAAGACGCCCAAGCGCGCGATGGTCTTCAGCACATGGCTACGACCGGCGAGCGTCGGCCGCGCGTCGGCAAAACCCTGGGCGGCCAGGGCGATGCGGCGGGCTTGCAGAGCCGATAGGACTTCAGTCACGGGTAGGCTTCAGCGCGCGAGCCGACCATCGACGATGGCGGCGACTTCAAAGGGGAACAGGACCTTGGGGTCTGGGGCATCCACGGTCTTGGCGATCTCAGGTGGGGCGAGCGTCTTGACGAGGTGGCGCATGATGTTCAGGCGCGCGGGCTCTTTCTTGTCGCCGCGAATGCAGACCCAGGGTGCGACTTGATTGTGGGTGGCGGTGAGCATTTCGTCGCGGGCTGCGCCATAGGCCTCCCACCGCTTTTGCGCTTCGGCATCGAGCGGGCTGGTCTTGAGAATTTTCAGCGGGTCGGTGCGACGCTCTTCTAGGCGTTTGGCCTGTTCAGGCTTGGAGATATCGAGCCAAAGTTTGACCAGCTTGATGCCGCTATCGACCAACATATCTTCAAACGCAGGGGCATCGCTGAGGAACTGTTTGTGTTGCTCCGGCGTGCAGAACCCCATGACCGGTTCAACCCCGCCGCGGTTGTACCAGGATCGATTGAGGATCGTCAGGTCCCCGGCGCTGGGCAGGTGTTCGACATAACGTTGAAAGTACCACTGACTGCGCTCTCGGTCGGTGGGCTTGGGCAGGGCGACCATATGGGTGGCACGGATCGACAAGTGTTCGATCACCCGCTTGATGGTGCCGTCCTTGCCGGCCGCATCGCGCCCCTCAAAGATCACCAGGGCCCTGTCGCCGGTTTCAATGGCGTGTTGCTGATATCGAACCAGGGCGAGCTGGAGCGCCGCCAGGGTTTTTTCGTCGTCTTGATCGTTCTTGGACATCCGCAGAGCCTAGTCCGGATGGGGGGTGGCGCGCTAGAACCCTCGCATCATGATCCGCCTATATGTCACTCACCCCCTGCTTGCAGACGCCGCCTTTCCACTAGATGACGGGCAGAGTCGCTATCTGACCCAGGTGATGCGCAAAGCCGTGGGCGATGAGCTGTTGGTGTTCAATGGAGCAGACGGCGAGTGGCGGTGCCGGATTGATCAGGTGGGCAAGCGCTTTGTGATTTTGAAGGCAGTGGGTTTGGAGCGGCCTCAGCGGTTCGGTCCTGATCTGATCCTGCTGATCGCGGTGGTCAAACGTGGTCGGATGGAGACGATCGTGGAAAAAGCCGCAGAACTGGGGGCTGCACAGATTTGGCCGGTCCTGACCGAACGCACCAATGCCGAGCGGCTTCGCGAAGATAGGCTGGTGATTATCGCCACAGAAGCCGCCGAGCAGACCAACCGATTGGATGTGCCCAATATCCAACCGCCGGCGAAGTTGGACAAGGTCTTGGCCAATTGGCACCCTGGCCGGTCCCTACTGTTCTGCGACGAAGCTGGCGACGCCGCGCCCATCTTGAAAGTACTGGCGGATGCTAAACTAGGTCCCTGGGCCATATTGATCGGCCCGGAAGGCGGTTTTTCGCCGACCGAGCGCGCGCGGTTACGTGATCTTGAATTTGCGGTTCCGGTCAGCCTTGGCCCCCGCATCCTGCGCGCTGACACCGCTGCGATTAGCGCCATGACTCTGTGGCAAGCGGCTTTAGGTGATTGGCGCGCCTAAGCGTCGCTGTTCTCCTCTTGAGCTTTCCTGAATTGCGCGCACCTGTGTGAACAGCGTAAAGATCACAGCCGTTTTGTGGGTGAGGGTCCGCATTCGGTAGAGTGTGGTTTGGGGAGAAATATATGGCTGGTACTTCGGTCGATGAAGCTCCCTTGACGTTCGATGACGTCATGGCCTGGTTCCACAAGGGTTCCAAACCTGCTGATCAATGGCGCGTGGGGGCCGAACACGAGAAATTCGTGTTCCGCTTGGGGAGCCACGATCCCGTCCCATACGAGGGGCCAGCTGGCATCAAGGCCTTACTTGAGGGGATGAAGCGGTTCGGCTGGCAAGGCACCTATGAGGGCGAAACGATTATCGGCCTGCAGCGGGGCATGGCCAATGTGAGCCTGGAACCTGGCGGCCAGTTCGAGCTGTCCGGCGCGCCGCTGGAAACCATGCACGACATCTGTACCGAGACCGGCGAGCACCTGATTGAGGTCAAGACGGTGGCCGACGAACTGGGTCTTGGGTTCTTAGGTTTGGGCTTCACGCCCAACTGGCGACGCGACCAGATCCCGGTGATGCCAAAGGGCCGCTATAAGATCATGCGGGAATATATGCCCAAGGTGGGAAATCTGGGCCTCGACATGATGTTCCGCACCTGCACGGTGCAGGCCAATCTGGACTATGGCTCTGAAGCCGACATGATCGCCAAATTCCGGGTGGCCCTGGCGCTGCAACCGATCGGCACGGCGCTGTTCGCCAATTCGCCGTTTGTGGAGGGCAAGCCCTCGGGGTTTCTCAGCAAGCGGGCAAACATCTGGACCGATACCGATCCCAACCGCACGGGCATGTTGGATTTCGTGTTCAAGGACGGATTCAACTTCGAGACCTATGCCAATTATCTGCTCGACGTGCCGATGTATTTTGCCAAACGGAATGACCAGTATGTCGACCTGTCGGGCAAGAGCTTCCGTAAGTTCATGGCGGGTGAGTTGCCGGAAATGCCGGGCGACCGGGCGACGATCAAGGATTTTGCCGACCATTCCACCACGGCATTCCCGGAGGTGCGGCTGAAGCAATATCTGGAAATGCGCGGTTCGGACTCGGGACCTTGGAGCAGGCTCTGCGCCCTGCCGGCGCTGTGGACGGGCATTTATTATGACAACCAAGCTTTGGCTGCGGCTTGGGACCTCTGCAAGGATTGGCCATTAGAGGATCATGAGCGCCTACGCGCTGACGTCGCCACCATGGGGCTGAAGGCCAAGATCGGTGGGCGCACGGCGCAGGATGTGGCCAAGGATATGGTTGCCATTGCCCGTTCGGGACTGAAGAACCGCAACCGCTTGAGCGCCGGTATGGTCGATGAGACTGGCTATCTCTCGGAGTTGGAAGAGATCGCCGATAGCGGCATGACCCCTGCCGACCGGCTGCTGGAGCTTTATCACGGTCCTTGGAAAGGCGATGTGAGCCATGCCTTCGAGGCTTTCGCCTATTAGTGAAATCCCGAAATATGCGCAGCTCGAAAACGAGCGGCGGTTTCTGGTGGATCCGGTCAAGATGCCGGACCTTGATGGGTTAGCTTACCGCCGGATTGTGGATCGCTATGTTGAGGGCACTAGGCTTCGCTTGAGGTCGGTAACTCACAGCGTCACCGGGGATGTAGAGTTCAAGTTCTGTAAGAAATATCCTAGCGACGATCCGGTCTCAGGGGCAATCGTCAACATCTACCTGACCGCCGAAGAGCACGGCGAGCTCTCAGTATTGCCGGCGCTGATTATCACTAAGCGTCGGTATTTGATTTCGCACGCTGGGTGCCTGTTCGGCCTCAATGTGTTTGAGGGTGACCTCGCCGGGCTGGTGCTGTGTGAGGCCGAAGCGGAGACGCGCGAGGCAAGTCTGGCCGTGGGTTTTCCGCCCTGGGTTGGGCGGGAGGTGACTGAGGAGCCGTTCTTCACCGGCGGGCACCTATGTACCGTTTCTGCGACGCAATGGCGGGCCAAGGCGGTCGAGCCGGGCCATTAAGCAAGACGTAGCAGGTTGGTTTTAGGGTCGTGATCATGAACCGGGTCGCGCGCGTTGCACCTCTGCTCGCTTTTCTCGCTCTCGGCATCTTGCCGGCTCGAGCGACGGGCGGAGACTCTGGGTTCGGCAATTCACTATCGGGCATTGTGGTCGCCGGACTTGCCCACGGAACGGGCGAGCGATCCTGGATTGATGGCGGGTTCGGCAAGCTGGATGTGGGGCAAGACCAAACCGAGGCTGCGATCAGTGGCGTTATCGCCTGGCGTCCCAGCCTTACCCAACGACTGGGAGCGGTCGTATCGGTGTCCACCCATCTGGGAGAGACATCGGCCGCAGGCATAGATGAGGCCTATCTGACCCTGAGATCTGACCCTGGCCAAGCTTGGCGGTTGTCTGGTCGAGCCGGTCTGTTTTTCCCGCCTGCGTCCCTAGAGCACGACGGATCAGAGTGGGGTCTCATCCACACCCTGACACCTTCGGCCTTGAACAGTTGGATCGCTGAGGAGGTCAAAACCGCTGGGATCGAGGCGACGTTGCGCGGAACTCTGGCTGGGCGGCAAGCGGGTTTGACTGTGGCGGCGTTCCAAGGCAACGACACGGCCGGTGCCCTCCTGGCCTTTCGCGGCTGGGCGCTGCATGACCGTAGGGCAACGCTGGGTGGCGGCTTTGGCTTGGCACCGTTAGCGCCGCTCTTTCAGGGCGGTCAGGCACAGAAGAGCAATTCCATTGACGAAGTTGACGGTCGGGTCGGGGTCTATGCCAGGGCCGATATCACGCTGAGCGAACGGGCGTCGGCAAGCCTGTTTGCCTACGATAATCGGGGCGATCGGCGGTCAATCGTTGCCGGACAATATGCTTGGCGAACCCGATTTGTGCAGGCTGGCTTGCGTTGGGTTCCGTCCCCGGGGACGGAAATCTTGGTGCAGGCTGTGTCTGGCAATTCGGCGATGGGCGAGGCCATTTCCGGCCAGTATCCGGCGGATATCGGGTTCAGTGGGGCCTATGGTCTGGTGTCGCGAACGATTGGTTATGGTACGCTGACCGTTCGCCTTGACCAGTTCGCAATTGACGACCGGACGTTCAAGGCGCTGGACAACAATGCCGAGCACGGGTGGGGCGCTACCGCGAGCTGGAGCCAGCCCCTCGCAGATTCAACGGACTTCATCGCTGAGGGTGTGTTTGTCCAGAGCGATCGTCCGGCTCGGTTGCGCGTGGGCATCGACCGCAGTCAAGGCAGTCTTGAAACCCGCATCGCCGTTCGGACCCGCTTCTAGAGCATGTTCCGATAAGTGGGGAACGCGCTCTAGAGTTCTATTTCTAGCGGCTAGCGGGCCAATGGTCGCGTTGGCTTTGGCCACTACCGGTGTCGGTGTGTTGCACGATGTCGTCGACATTTGTCCGCCGGGCGCTAGGGCTGACCTGGGCCTCGTCGACCTCGTAGACCTCAATCTTGTTGGTGTAGAACGCCAATCGCCCGCGAATCTGGGCCATTGTGGGGTAGGGCTCTTCGTAGGACCACACGGCATTGTCGCCGAATTGGCCGTCCATCATCACCGTGAAATACGAGGCGTAGCCCTTGAATGGACAATAGGTGGACCGCTCGGTCTTCGTGAGGAAGGCCATCGAGATATCGCCGCGTGGAAAGTAGAGCACGGGCGAATAATCGGCCTCTGTTAGCACTAGGGCGTCGGCACTATCGGCAATCACATGGTCGCCGAATCTAGCCCGCCAGCGCGTTCTAGCCGGAGCGATGGTGATCGGATGATCGGGACCTGGCAGTTTCATGCGGTCAACTCCCTGATGGGCGGTCTCGGGTAACATGGCACCCATCTTGGTTCTCCGCTAGAGCCGCCATTGCTTGTCATGATCGCGTCCGCGTGATCATCTCCGCAACGGAAACTAGAGAGCCCCGCGCGTCTCGAGGAACACTGTATGAATTTCGTCGTCCTGATCGGCATCATCGTCACCCTGGCGACCGGCATCCCAGTCTACAACCAGATGCGGCGAAATCACCCTCGTGGACTCTTGATCCTGTTCTTCGCGGAGATGTGGGAGCGTTTTTCTTATTATGGAATGCGCGGCATCCTGATCTTCTATCTGACTCAGCACCTATTGTTCGATCAGGCTCAGGCGAGCAGCCAGTACGGTTCTTACACCTCGCTGGTCTATCTGCTGCCCTTGTTGGGCGGCATATTGGCCGACCGCTGGCTTGGCACCCGAAAGGCGGTGGCCTTTGGGGCTCTGCTGTTGGTGGCCGGCCACATGACCATGGCGCTGGAAGGCAAGCCCGCGACCCAGAGCCTGACCTATGCCGGCCACACCTATGAAGTTCAGGTTCAAGGTCGGATGGAGGAGCGGACGGCGCGTCTGATGGTGGCCGGTGTGCCCTATGAGTTCACGGCGGCGGAAAGTGGGGGTTTGGAAATCGCCGGTCTTCCCGCTAACGCCGCCCTGCCCGCAGTGCTGGCGAAAGACAGCTATCAGATGGAGACCAAGACCGACCCGTTCGGCAAGAATGCCTTCTATCTGGCGGTATCGCTGATCATCATGGGGGTTGGATTCCTGAAACCCAATATCTCAACCATCGTGGGTCAGCTGTACCCGACGACCGATCCGCGGCGCGATGCGGGCTTCACGCTCTATTATTACGGCGTGAATTTGGGCGCGTTCTGGGCCTCAGTCTTGTGTGCTCTGTTGGGACAGCACTTTGGATGGTGGGCGGGCTTTGGCCTAGCCGGGGTCGGGATGGCCTTGGGCTGGATCGTGTTCATGCTGGGCAAGCCGCTGCTGGAGGGCAAGGGAGAGCCGCCGGATCCCGAAGTGCTGGCACAGAAAGTGTTTGGCCCGGTCAATCGGGAGTGGCTGATCTACATATTGGGCGTGCTCGGCGTGGGGTTCATCTGGCTGCTGGTGCCAAATAACAAGCTGGTGGGCTTTGCGCTCATTGTGGCCACCATCGCCTCGGCAGTAGCCATTGCCTATATCATCGCCAAGGTCTGCACCACGTGGCAGGAGCGTCAGCGAATGCTGTTGGCGGTGGTGTTGATCTTGGGCTCGGTGGTGTTCTTCACCCTCTTCGAACAGGCCGGGACCTCGCTCAATCTGTTCGCTTCAACCAATGTGGATTTGTCGGTCGCCAAGCAGGTTACCTATTTCTTGGGTCTTCCGATGGGGACTCACGACCAGTTGGCGGCGGCGGGCATTCATCCTTCCAGCGCCTTTGGCTGGATCGATACGGCCATGGGCGCGGCCCA
>JANPNB010000046.1:0-10615 GCA_031427275.1 Alphaproteobacteria bacterium
ACCGACCTCGCCGGCATCGATCCTCGTGGCCTCGCCCAACGGATTGGGCGGCACTTGCACCACAGCTAGTGTGACCGCCACAGCCGGTAGCGGCACCGTGGCCTATGCCTCTGGTGCCACCATCCCGGCGGGCGGTTGTAGCATCGTCGTGAACGTAACCGGAGCAGTCGACGGGGTGTTCACTAACACCATCCCCGTCGGGGCGCTGCACACCGACCAGGGCGACAATATCCAAAGCGCGGTAGCCGACCTGACAATCTCCCCTCTCGGGTACATTTCCGGGAAGGTGTTCAAGGACAATAATGTCGCACCGAACGGCCTCTTCGATGGTGGGCTCGACACACCAATCTCTGGTGTGACCGTCAACCTGACAGGCACAGACTATGGTGCCGACGGGGCAATGGGGGGTGGCGACGACTCCGCAGTCAATCGGACGACAACGACGGACGGCTTGGGCAACTACGTGTTCCTCGGGCTGAACCCAGGTTCCTATACAGTCACCGAGCCCGCCCAACCGACCGGCACCCTCAACGGCGTGACGACCCCTGGCACCGTCAGCGGTGGCGGCGGCGGCACCAGTGGAGCGGCGACCTCCATTGCAACGACGCCCAGTGCGGTCAGCAACATCACCCTATTGAAGAACGGAGCCTCGCAGGTCGCCGGTTCTCCCGGAAACAATTTCGCTGAGGTCCAGACCTCCAGCATCGGCGGATCAGTCTTCCTAGATCAGAATGACAACGGCGTCCGCAATGCCAGCGACACCGCTATCGTCGGCGTCACCATCGAGCTCTTCAATGGTGGGGCAAGCCCCATTGCGACAACGGTGACCGACGGTGCCGGAAACTATCTGTTCTCCGGCTTGGCACCCGGTTCTTATTCCGTGCGCGAGCCCTCTCAACCCACCGGGACGGCTAATGGCAAGACCCTGGCTGGCGCAGTGCCAAACGGTGGAACCCCCGGTACTCCTACCGCTCAGAACGTGGTGCCTAGTCAAATCACCGGGATCATCCTACCGCCCGGAACCACCGCGCTGTCCAACATTTTTGCTGAGGTTCCCGCAGGTCGCCAAGTCAGCGGACGCGTGTTCATCGACGCCAATGACGACGGTGTCTTCAACGGGGCCGACTCGGGTCTTGCCGGTGTAACCCTCAACTTGACGGGCTTTGACTTCAACAATGTCCCCGTTACGGGCAGCGTGGTCACCACCTTCGATGGACGCTATGTCTTCACCGGGTTGGCGGCCGGGACCTACACGGTTACCGAGCCAGCCCAGCCCCCAGGCACCACCAACGGTATTACGACGTTCGGCTCGACCGGCGGTTTGGCGACTCTGGTTTCGGTAGTCCCCTCGGCGATCTCGTCGATCAATCTGACCGGCGCAAGTACCATCTCGTCGAACAATGATTTCGGCGAAATTGCAGTGCCGATCACCACCGGCACAATATCCGGCAACGTCTATGCCGACCTTAATGACAATGGATTGTTGGAGGCTGGTGAACCCGGCATCGGCGGCGTCACGGTCAAACTGACCGGGATCGACGTGAACGGAAATCCGGTGAACCTCACCACCGTCACAGATAGCCAAGGTGCCTATATTTTTACAGGCGTGCCAGCGAGCGGTCCAGGCGGATATCAGATCACAGAAATCCAACCCAGCGCTAATGCGGATGGAAAGACAACAGTTTCAGGTAACAATCCGGGCGCTGCGACAGCGGGCAAACCGGTCGTTTCCGGTGGGTCCGATATCATCACTGGGGTGACTCTGGCCGCAGGTGCTGTGCAGGCCGGCTACAACTTCGGGGAAGTCGGCGGAACCGCCAGCGTGGCT
Source organism: Alphaproteobacteria bacterium (assembly GCA_031427275.1). Lineage (GTDB taxonomy): Bacteria > Pseudomonadota > Alphaproteobacteria > Caulobacterales > Caulobacteraceae > Phenylobacterium. The sequence continues at coordinate 1,829 of JANPNB010000046.1, forward strand.
GGCTATGTCTATGCCGACACCAATAACAACGGCGTCCGCGATGCCGGTGAAGTCGGGATCGGCGGCGTTGTGGTCAGACTAGTAGGAACCTCGGCTGCGGGCGGCGCGGTCAATCAATCTCAAACCACCGGCCCTGACGGCAGCTTCTTGTTCGCAGGCGTGCCGGCCAGCGGGGCGTCAGGTTACGCCCTTATTGAAGTGCAGCCCGCTGGCGTGACTGACGGCAAAACTGGAGTCGCTGCTGGTGCGCCGGGTACGGCCAACAGCCACAAGCCGGTCGGCGTCGGGGACGACGACCGGATCATCGGCATCGTCGTCGGCCAGAACTCGACCTTGGTGGACTACAAGTACGGTGAGATTCCGGTTCCCCAGCTGAAGCCGCCGATCATCAACGGTTATGTCTATCTTGACCGCAATCACACGCGGGTACGCCCGACAGACGGAAGCCTTGCAGGCCAAGCGGGTTGGACGGTTGTTTTGCGGCAAAATGGGGTGGTCATCTGCACCACGACCACTGATCAGACCGGCTTCTACCAATTCGACAATCTGCATTGCCCTGGCTACGAGTCTTCCGGCCTGCCGGTTGGGCCAGGCTATTCCATCACCTTCAACAAGGACGGAAATTCCCTCCCGGCTGTCCCGGTTTCCGGTGGCAATCGCGGCGTCGTGCCGCCCGCCGGCAGTCAGATCACAACAATCACACTCGCCAACGCCGACCGTGTCATTGAGCAGAACCTGCCGCTGGACCCTGCAGGGGTCGTCTACAACTCACTGACCCGTCAACCGGTCAGTGGCGCGCAGGTGATGATCTCCGGTCCGCCCGGCTTCGACCCGGCGACCCACTTGGTGGGAGGCCTTGGAGCCGTCAGTCAGGTGACCGGCAGCGACGGTTGGTACCAATTTCTGCTGCAGAACAACTTCCCGAGCGGAGTCTACAGCTTGGTGGTGACGGCACCCACCGGCTACCTTCCGGCACCGTCTGCGGTTCTGCCGGCCTGCTCGTCGACCCTCAACGTTGGCGCTAACCCGAACCCGGCTTTGATCCAGGCCTCTGATAGTGCCCCAGGCCAATCGGTCGTTCAGCAACTCAATCCGACAACATGTCAGGGCTTGGTTCTCGGCGGGTCGGTGACGACCCAGTACTATCTCACCTTCACCATCACCAATGGTGGCTCAGCACCGATCCTCAACAATCACATTCCCTTGGATCCATTGATCAGCGGAACGATTGTTGTGACCAAAGTGTCGCCAAAGATTTGGGCCTCGCGCGGTGACCTGGTGCCCTACACCATCACCGCGACAGACGTTTCCACCAGCCCGCTTGCCGGTGTCAGCATCCGCGACACCTTGCCGCCGGGCTTCAAATTCAGAGTCGGCAGCGCGACACGCAATGGTCAACCCGTCACCCCGCTGGTTTCCGGTGGTGATCTCATCTGGCCTGCTGAGTCCTTCGCGGCCAAAGAGAAGAAAACCTATACGGTCCTGCTGATCGTCGGCTCCGGTGTCGGCGACGGCGACTATGTCAACCGCGCCTGGGCGGGTATCGGCGGTGGTGGAGCGATTGCCTCGAATACTGCGACAGCCACGGTTCGCATTACCCCTGATCCGACCCTGGATTGCCCTGATGTGATCGGCAAGGTCTTCGACGACAAGAACGCCAATGGCTATCAGGACGAGGGTGAACCGGGTATCCCGGCTGTGCGACTGGCAACGGTCAACGGTCTTCTAGTGACCACCGACAGTGAAGGGCGGTTCCACGTTCCCTGTCCCGCCATCCCCAATCCGGACCGCGGCTCCAACTTCGTCATGAAGTTGGATGATCGTTCCTTGCCCAGTGGGTTCCGTGTCACCACCGAAAATCCTCGCGACGTGCGGCTGACCCGAGGCAAGGTCGTCAAATTGAACTTCGGTGCCACGGTCCACCGCGTGGTCCGTATCGAACTCACCGACGGGGCCTTCAAGGGAGACAGCGTCGAACTTCTCGAGACCTGGAAATCCCAGATTGACGCACTGCCGGAGCAATTGAAGGTTCGACCGTCAATCGTTCGCATCTCCTATGCCCGCAATCCGGCTTCCCCCTCGCTTGCCAAGCGGCGATCTGAAGAGATCCGAAAGCTGGTGGACGACGGCTGGAGACGCACCAAGGGACAGTACACCCTCATAATTGAAGTCGAGGGGGAACAGTGATGTCCGCGCCTATGAATCTCTCGAGAAAAGCCAGGCTTCTGGCTGCCGCTAGCGCCACCTGTTTGCTCCTGGCCACGCAGGGTCTTGCCCAGCAACCCTCGACGCCAGCCCGGCAGGAGTCGTCGGGAAACCGCATAGACAGCAGTCGGGTGCGCGACCTAGTGGGGGCCCCTAGCACAGAGCGGGAGGGCACCGAGTTTGACGGTCTGTCCCCCTCTGCAATCCTCTCAGAAGCCCGAAAGGTCTTACAGCCAAGTCGGCCCGATCAGATAACGGCCCTCGAGGTCAGTGCCGGATCAGACACCTTCGTTTCCGGTCAAGCGATATTGCTGCCTATGGCTCGTGAGCGTCTCGCAAGCCTTGCAGAGGAATTGCGCGGCAAGCGCGGTCTGCGATTTGAGATCCAAGGACACACCGACAATCAGCGCATCTCCCAGCGTCTGAAGGCTATTTATCCCGACAACCAGGCACTATCTGAGGCTCGGGCAAGGACCGTGGCTCAGTATCTGAACGGCCGACTGGAATTGCCGGTCGACCGCTTCGCCACGGTGGGGTTCGCCGACACCCAACCGGTGGCGTCGAACGTAACCTCCGAAGGCATGGCCGCCAACCGCCGAACCCTCATTCGAGTGTGGTATGAAAATGTGATCGCGGCGACCCCGGTCGCGGCAGTAGAAACAGTTGTCCAAGCCGATGCGTGCGCGCCGACTGTCAGCCTCGCTGATCTTCCGTTCTCGATCAGCGTCGACGGTCGGCCCATCGATGCCGACACCACCCAGACGGAGGCAGATCGCCAACGGTGTGTCGATGTCGCGCTGGACCGCGCCGATATCCAAATCAAATATGACCCGCTCAATGTGGCACCTGCGCTCAACGCCTGGACCACCTCGCAGGTCGTTCCTCGGGGCGATGCGATCACCTGGCGGTCCTATTCGAACTACAGCTGGTGGATCAAGAATGCCGAAGTCCGAGTGTTCCAAAAGGGTCAGAGCACCACTGAAACACCTCTAGCCGTTGTTCCACTGAACGTCGGATCGGACGCGAGCTGGACACCGCCGATTGGCTCGACGGCCGAGCTTGGCTATGTCTTACGGGTCTTTGACGATGCGGGTCATTTTGACGAGACAGCGGTCAAGGCCGTCACCCAACTCGATGCCGTCGATTTGGAGCGTCAGGCCGATCGAGTAGCCCGGGATGATCTGAGTGGTTGGGGTCAGTCCAGCCTCAAGCTGCAGAATATTCCAGTCTCTGGCGGGTCGGTAACGATCAGCGGTGTCCGAATTGGCACCGATGAGAGCGTGGCGGCCATGGGCATGCCAGTTCCAGTGGACAGCGAAGGCCGGTTTGCAATCCGCCAGATCCTCCCGGCGGGACCGCAAAAGGTCGCTGTGTCGCTCAAAGACAAGACCGGCAAGGTCACCACCTTCGAGCGTAACCTGTCTATCGCTGACAAGGACTGGTTCTACTTCGCCGTGGGCGATCTGACCGCCTCCAAAGGCCGCACCACAGGGCCGGCTCCTCTCGTCACCACCGACACAGATCACTATGACAAGAAGACTACTCTGGATGGAAGAGCGGCCTTCTATCTGAAGGGTAAGATTCTCGGCGGTTATTTGCTAACCGCCAGCGCCGACACCCGGGAGCAGCCGCTCAAGGATCTGTTCTCGAACTTCGGGTCCAAGGACCCGAACTACCTGCTGCGGCGGATCGATCCCAACCGCTACTATCCGGTCTATGGTGATGACAGTGTCATCATCGATGACGCGCCGACCCAGGGTAAGTTCTACGTCCGCCTTGAGCGCGACGCCTCCCACGTCATGTGGGGCAATTTCCAAACCTCCTGGACCGGGACGGAGCTTACCCAGTATAGCCGCGGACTCTATGGCGGCGACGTCATCTGGAACTCTCAGACCGCGACGTCTTCGGGAGAGCGACGCTCTACACTAGAGGCCTTCGCAGCCGATCCGGGAACCTTGCAGTCTCGCCAGGAATTCCGTGGCACTGGCGGGTCTCTCTACTATTTGCGCCAGCAAGATGTCACTCAAGGCTCTGAGCGGCTGTGGGTCGAGGTTCGCGACAAGGACTCCGGCATCGTCCTGCAGAGGACGCTGCTGGCCCCGTCCCAGGACTACGACATTGACTACCTACAGGGTCGTCTAACCCTCCGCTCGCCGCTGCCTTCTGTGGCTTCAGGCGCCACCTTGGTGCAGTCGTCCGGCTTGGATGGAAATCCAATCTATCTCGTCTCGACCTATGAGTATGTACCGGGTTTGAGCCGCGTCAACGGCACCACGGTCGGGGTGCGCGTCAGCCACTGGCTGGCCGATTCTCTTCGTCTTGGCGCGACCTATTACGAGCAAGGCGATGGCACCCGCAACCAGACCTTACAGGGACTGGACTTCCTCTTGCGGCCAAAGCCCAACAGCTGGCTGAAGGGCGAGTTCGCGCACTCAGACGGAGCGGGGGAGGGTGACTTCACCTCACTGACCGGCGGTTTTGACTTCACTCAAAACCGTGCGCCGGCCTCAAGTGCTGATGCCTATCGCCTGGATGCCGCCCTGGACCTCGAAGACCTGGGCGGAGCCCTGCGCGGGCGCTTGACGGCCTATGCGCAGGACCGTGGTCGCGGCTATTCCGCGCCGGGTCTGCTGACCCCGGGCGGCGAGGCTCTGCGGCAAGCCGGGTTCTCTGCGGTCGTCCCGCTTGGCGATCACACAGAGCTGGCCCTGAAGGCCGATGACCGCAGTGCTATCAGCCAAAGCACCACCTCGCTTGAAGCGGCCATTCGGCATAAGTTGAACGCGGAATGGGGTTTATCCGGCGGTATCCGCTATGATAACCGCAGCTCCAACACAGTCCTTGGGGTGGTTACTAATGCCAGCCCAGACCTCAGCCGAAGCGGGGAGCGATCTGATGCGATCCTGCGCCTAGACTATCATCCCCTGGCGGACAACCAGTCTCCGCCAACCGGAACCTCGATGCCGTCATCGAGTATGTCGAGAACCTATGGCTCTGACAGCCAACAGGGCGTTACCAATTCCTCCGGCCCGACGGGCAGCCTCCTGCCGGGCGCTCTGAGCAACACCCCCGGCGTGATCCAGACCTTCGATAACCCGGTCGCCGCCGTGGGTGTGGCGGCTACGCCCGACGCAGGCTTGATCTATGAGCCTTGGAATCTCTACGGCTTTGTCCAGGAAACCCTGAGTCGCAGCGGAAACCGCATCACCAACAATCGCGCCGGTGTCGGCGGTGAGTGGCAGGTCAGCGACCGGCTACGTCTGGGTGCCGAAATCTCCGGCGGGGAAGCAGGTGCCGGTGGCAAACTGTCCGGCGGCTATCAACTCGATGACCGCAGCAATCTCTACCTGACCTATGCGCGTGAGACCGAGGTCGCCGATCAGAACTATGCCGGGGCGCAAGGCGTCCTCACGTTCGGCGGTCGCACCCGATTGAATGACCAGCTGGGAGTATTTGCCGAAACGCGATCCTCAGCCAGTGCCGGTCCCAGCAGCCTAACCAATGCATTTGGTCTGGAGTTTGCGCCGGCCAAGCATTGGACCTCGGGCCTTAAATTGGAATTAGGCAAACTCCGCGATCCGTTGGCCGGCGACTTGCGCCGCGAAGGCGTCAGCCTGAATCTCGGCTACAATGACGATCAGCTAAAGGTCCTGAGTGGGATCGAGTATCGCAATGACCACAGTTCCAGCCTGGGCACAGTGCCGGGTGTCTGCTCGACCACACCGCTTGCGACCCCCGACCCTTGCGTCTCGGCACCCGGCTCCAATGATCGCCAAACCGTATTGGTCAAGAACTCGCTTTCCTACAAATACGACAAGTCCCTACGTTTCCTGGGCGTGCTTAACCTGTCGCGGAGCACCTCAAGTCAGGGGGCTTTCTATGATGGGGACTATTCGGAATTCGTGCTGGGAGCAGCCTATCGTCCTGTTGACAACGACCGTTGGAATACCTTGGCCAAGTACACCTATTTCAACAATCTGCCGGCCAGCAGCCAAGTGAACGGCACCACCCCTGGTCCGCTAGACTACGCCCAGCGCAGCCACGTGCTGAACCTGGATACAACCTATGACGTGAACGCTTGGCTCTCCATCGGCGGCAAGTACGGGCTGAAGGTCGGTGATCTGCGCACGTCGCGCACATCGGGGCCGTGGTACAGCAGCCAAGCCCAGTTGTTCGTCCTACGTGGCGACTTGCACTTCGTGAAGGAGTGGGACGGCATCCTTGAGTTGCGCTCGCTAGATCTCCGTGAGGCCGGCGACACCCGCTCCGGGGCCTTGGTGGGAATCTACCGTCATGTCGGTGAACACACCAAGGTCGGCGTCGGTTATAATTTCACCGACTTCTCAGACGACTTGACCGATTTATCCTATCGGAGCCGTGGCTTGTTCTTCAACGTCTTAGCGACCTTTTAGCCACTCCAGGCGAGATCCGCGACCTTTCGCTAAGCTCGCCTCGGAGTTCATTCGTTCCAAGTCTACCTTCCCAGTCGCAGACCTGTGGTTGACCGGGGCCCAAGTCCTCCACCAGGATCTCGTGCCCTGGAGACCGCAACATGTCCTTCCCCGCCGCCAGTGTCGGTCTGCATGTAGCCGCCGGTTAGCAATGTCGCACATGTGCCAGTTAGAGATGGCACCCTCCTGCATTTGCGCAGGAGGTCCTCCAAGTGACGTGGTCCCTTGCCCCCAGACCTTGGCGATCGGCAGCGCGGGGTGCCGAGGTTCAGCGACCGCTGGCCACGGTCGTGATCGGCGGGATCATCTCCTCGACGAACCTGACCCTTCTGGTCCTGCCGGCCCTCTACAGCCTGGTGCACACTCACCTAAGTCGCAAGAGCGCGCCTGCCGAGGCGTTGGCGTGAATTCGGAAGCTGGTGTCGGCAGGCCCACGGCGCTCCCAGCGCTGACCAGCGCCAGGTTTTTCCTGGCGCTGGCTGAGGGTGTCGCCTCGTCCGTGCTGGTGCCCGTCTTTCTTGGGAATCGACAAGGTGCGGTTGCTCCAAACCGTAGCCATAACGAGGCCTGCGATCGCCCGTCGCTGGAGCCTTGGCCGCGTGAAGTCGACTCTGACCGTCCTGCTCAGCGCCCTGTCTCTATCGGCCTGCGCGAGCTACGCGCCGGCGCCGATCGAGCCCTCGGCCTTGGCTGCGGAGGCTCGAACCCGAACTTTGAATCTCGAGCAGGTTCGGGAAAAGGTCGCCTCCATAGCGCCGGACGCGGGCTGGAGCGGCCCGCGCCTCGACCGCTTGGCGCTCTTCGCCGGCGCGTTGCTCAACAATCGCGATATCGCCGCCGCCCGAGCGGGCGTCGATAGTGCCCAGGCTGCGGCCAAGGCTTCACGCGTCGGCCCTGCCGCGACACTCACGTTAAGTGCGGAATACGCGCGCAACGCGGCCGAGAGCTCACCGTGGCTGTTTGGCGGTGCGATCGACATCCCGCTCGACGCAGGCACCCGCCGCAGCGCCCGGATGACGAGTTTTGATCTGGCCGTCGATACCGCCCGCTACGACCACGCCGACAAAATCTGGTCGGTTCGCATGGCCGTCCGCCGGGCGCTGGCCGACTATTTCATCGTGGAACGCCAGGCTGTCGCCTACCAACGCGTGGCCCAGGTGCGGGCGCGCCAACAGGCGGCGATGGAAAACCGGGTCAACGCGGGGGAGGCGTCCCGCGCAGAGCTGGAGCGCGTCCGCGCCGATGGCGCCGACGCCGTTCGTCGCGCCGCGGACGCCGTCAACAGTTCTCGGGCGGCCCTCCAGTCACTCGCGACGGCTTTGGGAGTTCCGGTCGAAACCTTGAACGACGTCACCCTGTCCTGGACCGACTTCGATAAGCCGGCCGCCGACCCAGGCGCAGGTGTTACGGAGGAGATTCGTACCGCCGCCACCTTGTCGCGTGCTGACGTGCTCAAGGCCGTGGCGGCCTATGACCAGGCCGAATCCGATCTCCGCCTAGAAGTTGCGCGCCAGTATCCGGCGATCAGCATTGCGCCCGGCTACACCTGGGAACGTGGTCTGGTGAAAATTCCGGTATCCCTCGGCCTCGTCCTTCCGCCGCTCGATCTCAATCGCGGCGCTATCGCCACAGCGCAGGCCAAGCGGACTGAAGCAGGACGCAAGCTCGAAGCGGTTGTCGCGGGGTCGCAGGCGGCCGTCGATGCGGCCCTCGCCGAGACCCGCGCTGCGCGCGACGCGCTGAGACAGGTAAGGAGCGTCGAACTGGTTGCCGCCTCGCGCCTCGCCTCCCAGGCCGATCGCGAGTTGGCGCAAGGGGCTATCGACCGCACGGACTGGGCCGCCGCCCAGGCCGGCGCCGGTCTCGCCCGCATTTCCGAACTCGACGCCCTGGCGCGCGTGCATGCCTCCGACGCCGGCCTGGAAGACGCGCTACGCCGCCCCTTGGAAGGACCCGAGACAATGATCCTGCCCAGCCCCGCCGCAAGGAGCCGCCCATGAGCCGTTTCACCGCCGCCGGCTGGGCCGCCGCAGGCGCCAGCGCTGCGGCCTTGGCGATTTTCGGCGTGTCCGCGCTTCGGACTGCACCGAGTTCGCCAGCGGAGGAAGGGGTGAAGGCGCCTGCATCTGGG
>JANPNB010000047.1:0-2023 GCA_031427275.1 Alphaproteobacteria bacterium
TGGGACAAACTCCGCCCGTTTGAGCGCACAGGAACTCAAAAGCAAAGGGTCCGTTCCACTGAGGTTGTCTTGGGTTCTCGGTGTAAACCGGCTGGGTGTAGTGCTGGCTGAAATAATAGGCCCCGGCGACCCATTGCAACGCACTGTCGCCCGTCGAGATCAGGTTGATCTCATGGCTCCAAAAGGCATTGTCTTCCTGATAGACAAAGGTTTCGCTTGGGTTGATCACCAATGGTCCGCGAGCACCCAGGGCGGGTAGGGTGTATGAAGCGATAGGTGCCGCTCGATTGGTGTCGGTCGTACCCTTCAGAATATAGTGATAGTGGACGCCACCGGTCAGATACTTCACGTCGAAATTATCAGCGTGGTAGATCCACTCGCTGGCGACGGTCGTCGCGACGGGCAGGGTGACCTTATAGGCGGATTGCCGTGCGATCGTCCAAGGACTGTTGACCGCAGGGTTCTTACAGCCGCCCGGATTGAGGTTTACCACATTGGTTACACCCGTGGCGATCGGGCCGGTATAGCAGCCAAAACCTTGGCTGGGTTGGGACGCCGCTGGCGGTGAATAGTAGGTCGGCCATTCAGAAGGGGTCCAACCGCCAGAAGCGGCACCGGGTCCCCCGCCACCATTCCGCCATTGCGTGCCGATCACTTTTAGCCAAGTCTCAAACTTATCGTTGAATTCGATTTTAGCTTGGAACTCGGTGGTCCATTCGTTGCGGACATTGCCTTCGTCAGGCATTCCGGGAACCAAGTTGTCGATCCAACCACGCTTTTGGTTGAACCAGTTCCCTGAGACCTTGATCGCAATCTTCTCATTGAGGGGAATATTGTAAGTAGCTTCAAGGGCGGTTGCCCCATAGCTGTCATAGCCAGCGCGGACTTCGCCACCAAGGTCTTGGGTGGGTCGCTTTGAAATGATGTTTAGAGCGCCGCCGATCGAGTTCCGACCATAGAGCGTTCCCTGGGGACCACGAAGAACTTCGACCCGGTCAATGTAGAGGGTGGAAGAGCCAGCTCGCACGGCAAAAGTCTCGAACACGCCGTCAGAATAGTTGGCGACCGCCGCGTCTGCCGAAAGCACGTTGGTCAGACGGCCGACGCCGCGCAGGGAGACCCGGTCGGTCGAACTGTTGTACTGCAAGCCCGGGGTGAAATTGGTCATGTCTTGGATCGAGTTGATCCCGATCAAGTCACGTTTCGCGGCCGTGTAAGCCGACACGGCAACCGCAACATCTTGCAGGCTTTGCTCGCGTTTTTCAGCGGTGATCACCAACTCCTCGATCACGTTTCCGGCGGAGGATTGTTGGGCAAGGGCTAGTTGGGGTATCGCCATGATTGCAAGGGCTGAGACCCCCATCAACCAGCGGCTCCGCAAAAGCAGAGTGTTAGTCATTCGTCGCCTCCCATGACGCTCGAGCTCTATGAAATGGCTCGATACGTCCGCATCCGCCGCACAATAGTCCGACTCTAGGCCAGCGGCTTTAGCCTATAGCAAAGGCATCTCTGGACCCTGCCGAGTCGATGTCAATTGGATAACTGCGCGATGATCGGTAAATTATCGGCGGCGCTCGCGGCGAGTTATTCTCATAACTCTGCTTCTTTGCGGTCAGAGCCTTCCGATTTTGCTCCGCACTGGGCATAGAAGCGCCATGATCACTCCCACCCGTGCTCTTGTGTTGTTTTCTGGCGGACAGGATTCAAGTGTTTGCTTGGCCTGGGCACTTACCCAATACGAGTATGTTGAGACGGTCGGCTTAGATTACGGACAGCGACATGCTGCTGAGTTGACCCAGCGCAAGGTGGTGAGAGACCAAGTTTTGGAACGATTCCCGGCGTGGCAGAGTCGGCTTGGGCCCGATCACGTCTTGGACATGGTCGGCTTTGGTGGCATCGGCGAGACGGCGATGACCCAGGACCGAGCGTTCTCGATCACCGAAAAGGGTCTACCCAACACCTTCGTGCCGGGCCGCAACCTCGTCTTCTTGATCTATGCTGCGGCCCTGGCGGATCGCCGAGG
>JANPNB010000048.1:0-1755 GCA_031427275.1 Alphaproteobacteria bacterium
GCCCAAGCCGGCGCCACCGTGAACTGTTGACCGAGACCCACCCGACTCCTTACCGTCCTGCGCAGCTTTGCGTCTGCCCCGCTTCAAGCCGGTCTTGTTTACTCCATCTCCAATTCCACCCACATCCCCACCTTCATTTGCCAGCAACCCGAAGAACCGCGGGCCGGACCAGCGGGCACCGGTGATGGCGCGGGCAATGGCCGAGAGCGATCGGTGGCGCCCGCCGTTCCACAAGTAGCCGTCGGACAGCACATCAACCACATGGGTGGTGCCATTCCACGCCCGCAACAACCGCCCGCCGGGCCGGACACTGGGGGAGGCTTTGCGCTCGTCGCCCTGGGCAATGCGTTCAAGCCGCGCCACAAGAGCGGGGTGCAAACCGCCCTGATCACGGGCTTGCATCTCATAGGCCAGGAACCGTCGCTGCATCGGCTGGCTCATCTTTGGCGGCACGTCGCCGCCAAGCAAGTCTGACCAAAGCTGCGACAGACCCGCCCGGTCCATCGTCTCGAGATCGGCAAGTTTTGTCATGCTGCACCTTTGCCGAGTTCGGAGATCGCGGCATCTGGCAATCCACGCGCCGCGACAGGCGCGAGCGCCGGTGCATTTACTTCTATGCCGGGCTTCGACTTGGCCGCTTTTACGCCTTGCGCGACCCCGCCATCAGATGCGGTCGCGGGTCCCGAAAGGTCGACGGCATAAATCGTATCCCCGCCCTCGCGCCGGCGGCTGAGGATCACGCCTGTCTTGCGCAGCCCGGTCAACGCCGCGCGCAAAGTATGCGCCTGCCAGCCGGTCGCCCGCATCATCTCGGAGAGCGACACCCCCCCGGGATTTGCGAGGCGCGCGCGCAGCAGTGCCGCTTTGGTCTGGCGGGGGGCGGTCGGGGCAGAGATTGGCTTTTCCACGTGCGGTGAAGGTGTCTTTGTCATGGTCGTTCTCCGGTCTCCATGGGCGGGCGGAGTGCCGCGCCTCGGTACCGGACCGGGCCCGGACGGCGCCGGGCGATGGACACAGCAACGCTCGGTTGTGCGGGGAAGTCCAGTGAAAGTGCAAACGAGTTAAACCTTGTGTCCTGGGTCTTGTGTAACAAAAAGTTCGTGATATGTTCTTCATTGTCACCAGTCCGGCAAACGGGCGGTGACCAAATAATGATGGCAAATTGGAGGAATAAAGTTTGGACACAGAAAAGGATCCTAGATGCCCCACGTTATCGAACACCTCGCCCCCGGCGATCTCCGTCCTTGGGCACGCAACGCCCGCACCCATTCCAAAAAACAGCTGAAACAGCTCGCGCAGTCGATCCAGACATTCGGCTTCACCAACCCGGTGCTGATCGACCAGACGAACACCATCCTTGCAGGTCATGGGCGGGTCGAGGCCGCCAAGACCCTTGGGCTGGAAACTGTCCCCTGCATCCGCATTGAACACATGACCGAGGCCGAGAAGCGGGCTTATGTCATTGCCGACAACAAGCTGGCGCTGAATGCCGGATGGGATGACGAGCTTCTCGCTCAGGAGTTGCAGGGTCTGCTCGCCACCGGGACTATCGGTTTCGACATCGGGGTGATCGGCTTTGAAGTGGCAGAGATCGACAGTCTGGTAGAAGGCTTGACCCCTGAGGAGCCGGGCGATCCGGACGATGATATTTTGTCCGACATCGCACCGCGCCGCGTCAATCTTGGCGATCTTTGGCAGTTGGGGCCGCACCGGTTGGCCTGTGGCGATGCGCTGGTTCCTGCGGTTGTGTCTGGT
>JANPNB010000049.1:0-1793 GCA_031427275.1 Alphaproteobacteria bacterium
CCCAGAAACTCATGATGCCGGAAATGACAGTGGCGGACCGCGCCGCTTTGGCGGAAACCGGAAGATGGACGCGCCCGTCCGACTATGGCGAACCCTATCCCATCACTGCGATCCTGCTGGAGGACGGTGCCAAGTGGTCGATCCTGCCGGGGCCTGTCGCCATCGATTGTCCGGTCCACATCCTGCAGGGAGGTGCTGATCCCGATGTGCCCTGGCGGCACGCCCTGGCCTTGGCGCAGGCCATGACGGGGCCAGACGTCGTCTTCACCCTGGTCAAGGCCGGCGATCACCGACTCTCGCGACCCCAAGATATCGCCCGGATGATCGCAGCGGTCGAGGACTTGACCTAGCTTTCGGAGTTCAGGATTGCTGCCAGTCCTTCCCGATAGGTCGGGAACTGGGGCCGCCATCCAAGCTCAGCCTTGGCCCGCGCATTGGCAACCCGCTTGCTCTCGCCGTAGAACCGCCGCCCCTGGGGGCTTAGCGTCTGAAGGTCCAGCGCCTCTTCGGGGGGAGGGGCCATCCCCAATAGGCTGGCAGCATAGGCCACCACATCGCTATTGGCGGCCGGTTCATCGTCGCAGAGATTATAGATGCCCCCCGCCCTCGGTTGCATGATCGAGGCCTCAAGTCCCGCCGCTAGATCGTCCACATGGATGCGACTGAACACCTGACCCGGCGCAATGAGGCGCCGCGCCTTGCCCTCGCGAAGACGATCCAAACTCGACCGTCCTGGTCCATAGATACCGGGTAAACGATGGATCGTTACCGACAGACCCATGCCGCGCCCGACCTCCAACCAATCACGTTCGGCCGCCACCCGCCTGGCCCCCTCAAGCGATTGAGCCGCCAACCGACTATTTTCGAACACCCAACCGCCAGCGCGGTCGCCATAGACCCCGGTGGTCGATAGGTAGCCTATCCAATCGGGGAAGGCGTGGGTTCGCGCCAAGGCGGGCACGATGACGGGCAGCGCGGGGCATCCTGCCGACTCAGGGGGAGCGGTAATCAAGACCGCGTCGGCCTGTGCAAGTGCCGCATCCAAGGCGTCGAGGTCACCAATAGGCACAGGCGTCACGCCCTGTGCGACCAATTGAGCGGCTTTATCGTCATCCCGGCAACTGGCTGCCACCGACCAGCCTTGCGGGATCAGGCGCGCCTTCAGCGCTTGTGCTGAGAAACCGTATCCAAAGACGAACAGCCGCACATCAGGCCTCGAGGGTTACAATAGCCCCATGATGGCGGCTCTCGCCACCTCGGCCAAGTCTGGTCTTGCCAGGGCAAAGGCGACATTGGCCCGCAGCAGTCCGATTTTGTCGCCGCAGTCATAGGTCACGCCATCATATTCCAAGGCATGAAAGGCCTGGACCTGCATCAGCTGCGCCATGGCGTCGGTGAGTTGGATCTCCCCGCCGGCGCCCTTGCCCTGGCGCTCCAGCAACTCGAAGATTTCTGGCTGCAGTACATAGCGTCCCGAAATGAAGAGGTTCGAAGGCTCGGTACCGAGCGGTGGCTTTTCCACCATCCCGGTCATGCGGTTCAGTCGGCCATTTTGCCCGTCCAACGCCACAATCCCGTACTTATGGGTTTCGCCTTCGGGAGCAGGTTCGACGGCGATGATGTTGCCGCCTACTTGCTCATAGGCCGCGACGCATTGGGCTAAGGCGGGTATCCCGGCCATCATCAGCATATCGGGCAGCATGACCGCGAAGGGCTCGTCGCCGATGATGTCACGGGCGCACCAGACGGCGTGACCCAGGCCGAGTGGAGCCATCTGACGCACAAAACTCATA
>JANPNB010000050.1:0-12242 GCA_031427275.1 Alphaproteobacteria bacterium
GGGAAACTGACCGGCTGGCAGGTTGTCGCCGTGCCCGGATTGGTGCCAGACGCTGTCTTTTTTGATCACCTGGCCAATCGCCGTTTTCCGGCGGGTCGCTTTGTTCGAAAGCCTGACCAACTCGACTACTTGCAAGAACCCGATGTGTTCCATGACGTTTTCGGCCACGTGCCTATGCTCACCGACCCGGTCTTTGCCGACTATATGGTCGCCTATGGCGAAGGCGGCCTCAGAGCCATAGGGCGAGGCCAACTGCATAATCTCGCACGGCTTTATTGGTACACAGTTGAGTTTGGTCTGCTGGCCGCGCCTGAGGGCTTACGCATCTATGGGGCCGGTATAGTCTCCTCCAGAGCGGAAACCGTCTTTGCCTTGACCGACCCACGCCCTCATCGGCTGGCCTTCGACCTGGAGAGGATTATGCGCACGCCCTACCGGATCGATAGTTTTCAAGACATTTACTTCGCCGTGCCGTCGCTCGAGGCCCTATTAGACGCCACTCAGGAAGACTTTGAGGCGCTCTATCAGCGTCTCGCGCTCACGCCAGATTTGGCCATCAGTGACGTTCTGTCGACAGACCGCCTCATGAGTCCCATGCCTCAATAGTCGCGTCGCCAACGCACAGCGAGTTTTCCATCACCCTGACCCGCAATCTTGGAAATGATCGAGAGGGACCGGCCGATGCGCCATTCCACTTGCGCTGCCGTCCCATCCCGGCCACCGCCGGTAAGTTCCAGATAGACATCGTCGGTCAGATATTTGCCGCCGGAGACCGTAATGCCGGTCTGACCCCCGCCACCCAGTGCCAGACGATCCAGACCCGCGAAGGTTTTCAGGTTGCCAATGACGTCGAACCCTCCGCCGCCCGCCAAAGACGACAGCGCCGAGGCTAGCTGCGCCGCCTCAAGCGGTGACAACTGGGCTGCCGAGCGGCCAAATAGAACCTGGGATAGAACCTCGTCACTGGGCAGCACGGGCGAAGAGGTAAGGGTGATCTCCGGTCTGGCCGCTGTGCCTCGAATGCGGACGACGGCCGTCAGCGCCGGATCATCTCGCGTGGCGGAGAGATCTAGGTGAATATCGCTCGGGTTGCTAGCGAGGTAGACCACGCCGCGCTCATCAAACACAAACCGCTTTCCGGCGAAATCATAGTCGCCGCGCACCACTCGAGCATTGCCGCTCAGTCGTGGATTAGCCGTGGTGCCTCCAACATGAGCGTCCAGCGACAGCTCAACATCCAACCCACGGCCTCGCAGGAATATCCGCCGTGGTGCCCCCAAGCCAACATCAAGCGAAATGCCGGAATCGGTCGACCTAGCAACGGGACGCAATGAGCCACCGAGTTCAACGGGCCTATTGATCTCGACGACGTCCATCGGTGTCACCCCCGAGGGTGTGGGTGCGCGGGCCGCGATGTCGGCGCGGTCAACATTTAGATTGCCAGCGATCCGCGCCTTACCATCCGCCTTGCGATCCAAGGTGACTTTCCCGGTGGCCGATGCCGTTCCCAGGTCATTGTCGATCAGTCGAAAACCCTTCAGGTCGAGCGCAAAAGTGCTGCTTCCCGCCCGGACAAGACTGACGCGACCTTCGCCTCCGACTGTTCCGCCATGGCCATCGGTTCCTCTGACCTGAGACAGATAGACGACATTGTCCGCCAGATCGGCGATAAAACTGACCTCTCGCAAAGCAAGACCGGATGACGCGTCAGAAAAGCGTCCGGCCGAAACCGAGGCATTGCCGACCGCGCGTGGGTCAGCCAGCGTCCCGCTGACCACCCCTTGAAGCTTGACCCGCCCGGCGAGCTCGCGCTGTCCGCCAATCAGCAAGTCCCAAAGCGGCTTGACCTCGCCGTCGGCATAGATTTCGCCCTTTAGGAGCTTCTTTCGATTTATCGCGACGCGAAAGGGTGCGGCCGAGGCTTCTGCAGGAAGCACGAAACTTCCTCGGGCCTGCAGCCCTTGACCGTTTGTGAGGGCGGCATCGATGCTAAGGTCTTGCCCCTGCAACCGCGCCCTCAGCGTTCCTCCAAGCCCCTCAGACGCTTCAGCGCCCTTGCCGCGAACCCCCGCTAGCTCTGCAGTCAATGTCCCGCCGAGGATGCTACCCTCGCCCTTCAGGTGCACCGCTGCATCAATCCGACCAACCAAGTCTTGGTCCACCATCGTCATGTCGAGATTTTCGATCTGCGCATCCACCTGGGCGCGTCGTCCCGCCAAACGCCCATCAACGTCGATCTGCCCTCCGTCAGAGGCCACCAAACGCAGGCGCGCCGACTGTTCGCCGCGTCCAAGGACAACTATGGCCGCCTCAGATGTCCTCAGAACCCTACGCCCGTATTTCCCCTCGCCGTTAAAGTCCGCGATCCAGTTGGGATCGCGCTCCTTGATCGTCCCACGGCCCGTTAGCGACCACTGCTCAGCCGTAGTTACCCCGCTTGCCTCTAGCACATAGGGAAGCTGCGAGATCGGGCCGTCAGCCGAGAACCGCGCCGCACCAATCTCAAGCCTCTGCCCCGGCAGAACAGCATTGCGCGCCAGCAGGCTGATATGGGCAACTGGACCACTCTTACCGTCCTCCACCTTCAAACTTCCCGACACGCTTCCATCATCGAGAAATGCACCCTTGGACACCGCTATCCTCAGGTCGGCGCGCGATCGGCCCTCAGAACGCAAGCTGAGGCTGCCCTCACCTGAGACACCGGCAACGGCAACTGAAAGGTCGCGCAGTTCCAAGCCCCCCGTTGGCGCGCCGAACATGGCCTTGGCCATCGCCGGGCCGTAGGCGCTGGTCGCACTAAGAACGAAGCCGCCGCCAATTGCCTGGGGTGTCCTATCGAAGCTGATCACCAAATGGGCGTCCGTCAGAGGTAACCGCGGCAGGTCGACAGCCTCAAAATCAGCCAGCAGATCGGCGTGCGGCTGTGTCACCGTGCCAGTGATCCCACCCGTCCCGCGGGCCTTTCCTGTGACCACCAAGGGCCCAAATTCAAAGGGTCCCTGTGCAGACCAATTTAGATCAAGCCCGAGCTGACCACCGGACCCAATGGTTCCAGCTGAGGTTGCCTGGAGCGACGGGCCAACAAGACTGGCTTTTATGACCGAGATCTGGCGACCAAGAACCTCTCCCTTAAGCTCAAGCTTTGGTGCGGTGCCGATCAATCGATCCAGTTGGCCGTAGCCTGTAGAAAGTCCTTCGCCAACAATACTTGAGGCGATCGCCCAGGGTTTTCCGAGGCCGGCTTGACTGGCGCGCCAAGTTGCCGACAGGCGACCAGACACGCCCTCCCGGGCGCGCTCGAGATTTGAAACTGTCGCTCGACCCACAAGCGTCAAGCCACCGAGGAGACTGCGGCCGCCGCTGGCTTGAATCAGCAATCCAGACCCGTTAGCCAAGATGTCCTTTAGGACAACCCTGCCATCCGCGAGGCGATATCCCTCAAAGCGAACCGACGGCACAGCCCCCAATAGTGCGGCCAAGTATCCCGAACCTCGCCCTCCAGCACCTGAAAGCGTGCCACGCAGATCCAGTTGCCCCTTCTGCCAGCCAAACTCGAGCGGTCCGGCGACATGGCTCAATTTGTACGCCTCTAGTGTCAGTCCCGCGACGTCCCCTCGCCCCGTCCATCGCCCCAGACTCTGGCCTCCCTGTAGTTGTCCCGAAAGGGTTGCCTTTCCCGTCACCGGACCGCCAACCAAGCTAACCAACGACGGTGTGTCGGCGACAACCTTCAGGCCCGCTGGCCCGGTTTCCCATTTTGCGAAATCACCCAGGCCATTCGCCGTCAGCGTCAAATTGTCAGCACTCGCGCGTGCGGCGATCTCGTAAAGGCGGCCCGATCCGCGCCACGCAGAGGCTTGAATTCGCGCTTCAGGCCCCAATCGGCTGGCCAAGCCCTTGGTCAATGTAGATGCCGTGAGCGAAACTCGGCCTGCTACGGTGCCACCAGCAGGCGTCCATCCCCCCGTAAGCTCGACGGGATGGTCCACCCCTGACGTCGCCACAACTTTGATTGTGCCTTTCGCCTTTGTGCCGCCGACGTCAGCGTCGACAAGGAACGGCAAATCGGCCGGCAGTCCCAGCGCTCCCGTGATCGCGCCGCCCTTTGCCTCAACGACGTCGGCTTTGATGGCGAGGTGTCGCAGGTCAGAGAGATCGATCCGAAGATTGGCGTGATCCCCGGCATGCAGCAGGCTATCGGCCTTGACCTGGGCAACAAGGCCCCCGTGGCGTGCAATGAACAGATTTCCCTCGAGATCGAACAACCCGCGCCGATAGCTAAAGGCGGGTGCCAATTCTACCCGGGCTCTTAGGAGACCAATACGCAGGCTAATCGGCATGGGCCGTTGGGGTTTCTTAGGACCAAGCAGCGGTCGACGTTGGACGGTTAGGTGGCCTACGCCTAACCGGTCGATCTGTAGGTGACGACCGATGAGATTGAGATTCCGCCAGGACAGAGTAACTGATCGCGCCTCTAGCCAAATCCCCTGCGTGTCAGACAGAGTCAGGCGCTCAATGCTAAAGTTGCCCCAGACATCGCCCCGGAGCCCCATAATCTGCAATCGCCCCAGCCTACCAATCTGTCGGCCATTCAGAGCTTGTTCAACCAGGTGTTGCCCCTGAGGCAAGACGGCACCGATGCGCACTAAAGCGACCAAACCAAGAACCAGGGCTAGAAGCACCAATAGCCCGAGGCGCCATCGCGACTTGCGCTTGGCAGGCATGGGGGCTTGCCGGTCAGCAGCCATCAGAAACTTTGGCCGATACTGAGATAGATTTGGAATGTCGGATCATTTGATCGCGGGTTCAGCGGCACCCCGAGATCGATGCGGATCGGTCCGAAGCCAAGGTCGTAACGAATGCCGATCCCCACTCCAACGCTCAGGTTCTTCCCGTTTGGTAGCTGGTCCGAACCGATGGAACCTGCGTCGACAAAGCCAACGATGCCCCAATGCTGATCGATCTTATAACGGATCTCCGCTGATGCTTCGAGCAGGGCCAGCCCTCCTTCTGGCGTGTTATCGGCGCGATGGGGTCCAATCGCCTGATAGGTATAGCCGCGCACTGAGCCCCCACCGCCGGAATAGAACCGACGTGACGCGGGCACCTCGGGAATGGTTCCCCCGACAATTGAGCCTATCTTCAGCCGTCCGGCCACCAGCGTTCTCGCCTTCGCGTCGAACGGATAATAGATCGATCCCTGAGTTTGAACCCGCAGGTAAGGCAAGGTCGTGTTGCCAGCAATTAAAGTGGGTTCAATGCGCGTCTCCAGGCGCCAACCACGTTTCGGGTCTAAGGGATCGTCAGATCGATCAATGTACGCGACTCCGAGGCCCGCCAGAACAATCTGCTTGCGCCCCAAAGGTAACAGCGTTCCCGACTGCACTTCATCGGTCTGACTGTAATCAAGGGAGGTTCCCAGAGTTAAGTAGGACGTCTTATCGAAACGTCGTTCGACGTCCGCGCTGACCCCGACACCCATTTCGTCATAGGCTGACGTTCTTAGACTGTAGACTGCGGCGCTGCCCTTCAGAGTTTGTCGCGACCTGCGCCAGTGGGGCAGGCTGATGTCGGCACCCACCCGGCTATCAACGGTCGAGGCGCGACCAAAGATCGACATCGTATCGGCACGCCCCAGTATATTGAATCTCGTCCACCGAGCGTCAGCACCGAACCCTTCGCTGGTGGAATAGCTGGCCCCCAACTCAAGCCGCCGATTGACGCGTTCGGTCAAACTCACCACGACCGGCCGAAGCCCCGCTGGTGAGGTTTCCTCAATGGGGGCCAAGGCGACAGAGATCGAATCATAAACCCCCGTGTCCAGCAGTCGACGTTCAAGCTCAGCCACGTCGGCAGGATCATAGACAGCGCCGCTCGACCAGGGGGCCAACTGCAAGACCCACTCTGGGTCCGTCTTTCCGGGCGTAGCGAGGCGCAATCGGTCCAGGCGCACTCGATCGCCTGCATTGATCCGAAATTCTGGACGCACGGTGAAATCGGCGTGATCGACAACTACAACACGCGGCGACGTCGAAGCGTCAGCGTAGCCGCGTTTCTGGGTCGCAGCGACAATTCGCCCTTCAGCAGAAAGTACGTCGGCGGCTCGCCCAGCTTGGCCGTTTGCTAAGCCCATAACAGCGGCTCCTGCGCGCTGGACCTGAGCAATCGGCGGTGTGCCAACCCATTCGATTTCGGGGTCTGCAACTACAAACCGCTTGCCTGGCTTCACCTTTACCGTGGGGGTAGCTGGCGAGCTCTCGGTTACGTCTGTTTCCACATTGTAAGCGTAATAGCCTTCGGAGCGCAGCACCGCGATGGCATCTTCGCCGGCCTCCCGCGCACGACGCCGAGCTTCAAACCTGTTGCTCATGGGCCGTTCGTCATCACCAATCGCAGTCAGAATTTCAGCCTTTAGCTTGGAATTGAGGTCTCCGAGCAGCAGCGCTCTTGGCGCGGCGGCTTGCGCGCCGACCGCGCCGAGGTCGGTCAACAGGACCACTGATGCCGCGATAGTATGCGCAAGCCGTACCACGTGTGAGTTCCCTACTCGCCCCATGCCTCGTTTAACCTGCCTTGGCCTGCGGTGTCACCAGCAGACGCCCGTGGTGGTTTTTTGTGCAAATGCCCGGAAATCATTCAAACGGCGAATATCAACGACTGATCGGCCAATATGTTCTCTAAGATAGGTTCAGTACCAAGGCCTATGACGGTCTAAATGTGGAGTTCCGGGTGGCGATTACACGACAGGCAGAGCGCGAAACCGTTTTGACTCCTTATGACGAAATGTCGGATGCCGCCGGGGCAGTCCGTCCGCACTTCGCCGCATTGGCGCAACGTGTTGCGGCCCTCGGCGACCTCGAGCTGGCCGAGCGTCAAAAAACCTTAGAGCGCTTCTTTCTGCTGCAAGGCATAACCTTCACCGTCTACGGTGCCGAGAGTTCCTCTGAACGCATCATCCCAACGGATCTGTTGCCGCGCATCATCCCGGCAGACGAATGGTCGAAGATAGAGGCGGGTTTGGTCCAACGCCTTCGTGCATTGAATATGTTTCTCGCTGACATTTATGGGGATCAAAAGATCCTAATGGACGGCGTTGCGCCGCGTGACTTGGTCTTGGGTGCGCCGTCCTACCGTCGCGAGATGCAAAACCTGTTTGTTCCGCATCAGGCCTACGCCAACGTCTGCGGTTCTGATTTGATCCGCCAACCTGACGGACAGTTTGCGGTGCTCGAGGACAATTTACGGGTGCCCTCGGGCGTCTCCTACATGTTGGCCAATCGTGAGGCCTCAAAGCGCACCTTCCCGGGTACATTTCGCGCAGCGGGTGTTCGCAACGTTGATCGCTACCCGGACTTGCTCTTGGCCACGCTCAAGAGCATGGCAGCTGACTGGCGTCCCAATCCTCAGGTCGTGGTCCTAACGCCCGGCGTCTATAACTCCGCCTATTTTGAGCACGCATATCTGGCCCGCCTCATGGGCGTTCCCCTGGTGGAAGGCCGCGACCTCGTGGTCCATGACAACATGGTTTATGTGCGCACCACGATTGGCTTGCGACGCATCGACGTCATCTACCGGCGGGTTGACGACGACTTCATTGACCCCCTCACCTTCCGGCGCAACTCGAGCTTAGGTGTCGCGGGTCTCTTCAACGCCTACCGCGCAGGAAACGTCGTCATCTGTAATGCGCCCGGCACCGGTGTGGCAGACGACAAGGCTATCTATGCCTATGTCCCGGCGATTATTCGCTACTATTTGGGTGAAGATGCAATCCTGCCAAATATCGAGACCTTCCTCTGCCGAGAGCCCTCGCAGCTGAGCCACGTGCTGGCCAATCTCGATAAATTCGTCGTCAAAGCCGTGGGCGCTTCTGGCGGTTACGGGATGTTGGTCGGACCACACGCCACCGCCAAAGAGCGCTCGAGTTTCGCTGAGGCAATCAAAGCCGATCCCGAAAACTACATCGCCCAACCGACAATCCAGCTTTCAACGGCACCTTGCCTCATTGATGGATCAATTGATGCGCGACATGTGGACCTGCGGCCCTTCATCCTATCGGGCGACAAGATCTCCGTGACGCCAGGTGCTCTTACCCGCGTGGCGCTCCGCAAAGGGTCATTGGTCGTCAATTCAAGCCAAGGCGGCGGCTCGAAGGACACTTGGGTTTTGGGTGCGGAAACGGCCCTTGAGGAGGCTCTGCCATGATGCTCGCCCGAGTCGCTGATAGCCTCTACTGGATCGGGCGATATGTTGAGAGGGCCGAACATGTCTGTCGGCTATCCGACGTCATGTTGAACGCCACCTTGGACCGCACCGAAGCGGCATCTCAAGTCGCCCGGGTTGCCCTCCAGGCGGTCGGCGACTCCGATCTTGGCAAGTTGATGTCGCCCTATGACGCGGCCCTTGGGCTGGCGCTTGACCGCAGTGCCAATGGATCGGTTACCACCTCGCTGTCCCGAGCGCGGGAGAACGCGCGCCAAGTGCGCGACCAAATCACGACCGAGACCTGGGAACGTCTGAACCTCATCTATCTGCGCGTTACGGGTCCGGAAGCGGACAAGGCTTTTGCCAATGGCTCATCGAGCTTTCTGCACGATATCATCGCCGATCTGCATCTTTTCAAAGGTGCCGCTGACGCCACCATGAGCCACGGGGAGGGCTGGCGCTTCCTTTTGTTGGGTATCTATCTTGAGCGTGCCCAATTGATTTCGCGTTTGCTCAAAGCCTGCTTTGGTGAACCCGGTCAGCCGCCGATGACCGACCACTTTGCGCTGACCAGTCTGCTCCGGATGAGCTGTGCCCTGGAACCCTACCTGCGCCGCTATACCGCCGACATCCGACCCCAGTTGATCCTTCAGTTTCTGATGTTCGACGAAGATTTTCCGCGCTCGATCCGGTTCTCAACGGCCCGCATTGAAGAGCATTTGGTCGGTGCTGCCAGCCATATTGAACGCACCGGCAATGTCGGCCCGGAACGGTTGGCGGGCCGCCTCAAGGCCCGTCTGCAATATGCTGACGTCGAGAACGTCAATCTCGATGATGCCGCAAGCCTTCTCAACACCGTGCTCGAGGACTGCGCGCTCGTTCACTCAGCGATCTACGACACCTTCGTCGCCTACTCCCTTGAAATGCGGCTACCCGCCTGAGGTTGATGATGCTCTTGGAAGTCCGACACCTCACCCAGTACCATTATGATCGCTTTGTCCGCGAAAGCGTCATGGAGCTATGGATGCAGCCCCAAAAGGGCGGAACCCAAAGGCTGGTCAGCTTTGAGCTAGAGCTCGATCCCCCCGCTCAGTTGTTCTCCTATCCCGATGTGTTCGGAAACGCCGTCTATCACTTCGATGTTCCACAACCCCACAATCGGCTGAGCATCACGGCGCGGTCGGCCGTGGAAACTCAACCCGACCCGGTCCTTCCAGAAGCCCTCGATATGGGGGAATGGGAACGGCTTCGCGGAGACTTCGTTCGAGGCGAAAACTTTAATTTCCTGCGCCATCACGGCTTTGCGATCGAGACTGACGCGCTAAAAGCGTTCGTCCTGCAACAGGACATTGAGCGCCTTAAGTCCTTTGATCCCCTAACTGCCATTCGGGCACTCTCAACCAAGATTTACAACGCGTTTGCCTACGAACCTGGCGTGACAGACGTTGAGAGCCCTATTGATCTGGCGCTGAAATCCGGTCGCGGCGTTTGCCAAGACTTTGCCCACATCATGATCGCAATCTGCCGGGCTTGGGGCATACCGGCGCGATATGTTTCCGGCTACCTGTTCACCGACCGCCAAGCCGGTGACCGCTCCGACCCCGACGCCACCCACGCCTGGGTCGAGGTCTTTTTACCCACCACCCGCTGGATTGGCTTTGATCCCACCAACAATGTGATCGCGGGCGAGCGACACATCGCCTGTGCGGCAGGCCGGGACTATGCCGACGTTCCCCCGTCGAGGGGCGTCTATAAGGGGGACGGTGAAAGCCAACTGTCCGTTGGCGTAACAGTTAAGCGCGCACGCTCAGCTTTCAGCGAGCCCGAGTTCATCCGCCTAGCGCAAACCGGCTTTGCCAAGGGTGGTCGTCGTCGGACCCACGCGGACCCAAGCCAGCTCGAGCAAGAACAGCAGCAACAGCAGTAAGCTTCTGATCCCATCAGGTCAGAAACTCTCGAAATCGCGCCGATTAGGAGAGTGGTAGGCCGGGTGGGGATCGAACCCACGACCACTCGATTAAAAGTCGGGTGCTCTACCGCTGAGCTACCGGCCCTAAGCACGACACGCAATGTGTCGGGCGAAGCGGCGCGGACCATAGGGTGGGAGTCTCTTCGGAGCAAGGCAGCATCGGGGTTTCCATCACAGTATGTCCGTGCCTATTATCGATGCATGCGGATCATCCTGCTGACTTTGCCGCTCATGACCGCGCTCGTCGCCTGCACCACCGTGCCCGCAGACGGATCATCACAGATTCAGACAAGCTCCCAGGCCCGGCGTGAAAACATTCAGGGGGCGATGTCATCACCGCTCCGCGACGTGAATGTCATGCGCACGAAGATTCCCGATGTCTTGCTAACGGCCATGGCGGACCCCTATCTGCGACCTCGCCCCACCAATTGTGCGACGATTACCGCGCAGATCTTGCCGCTGAACGGTGCGCTCGGTGCCGACCTTGATGACATTGCTGTCGACGAAGATGACTTAGTTGAACGCGGCCGTGAGACTGCTCTGGGTGCGATGGCAGGTGCCGCGTCCGGTATCATTCCGTTTCGTGGGTGGGTGCGCCAACTGTCCGGTGCCGAACGTCACGACAAGCTTGTGAACGCCGCCATTGCAGCAGGCGCAGTCCGCAGGGCCTATCTCAAGGGCTTGGGCCAGTCCCGCAGTTGTCAACCACCGGCAACCCCGCTCAACGCATCGCCCGCTGACTCGGCCTCTCAGACAAAAGGCAAGCCGCGCTTCAGAACCCGTTAGCTCCGCTGTCTGTCCAGAAACTCGCGTCGAAACGCTTCGAAGGTTCCGGCCTGGATCGCACCTCGCATAGCAGCCATCAGCTCTTGATAAAACGCCAAATTGTGCCACGATAACAAGACCTGACTGAGAATTTCCTCAGACTTCACAAGGTGATGCAGATAGGCCTTCGAATAGTGGTTCGAAGCTGGACAGGCCAAGCTCTCGTCTAGCGGCGTGTCATCCTCGGCAAACCGCGCGTTCTTCAGGTTGATCGATCCTTCCCAGGTCCAGGCCTGCCCATGTCGGCCAGACCGCGTCGGCAGGACGCAATCAAACATATCCACACCACGCGCCACAGCTTCGACAAGATCAATCGGCTTACCGACACCCATCAAGTATCGAGGTCTGTCGACCGGCAACATCGCAGGCGCATAGTCCAACACCTCGCACATGGCTTGGTGTCCCTCACCCACAGCCAGGCCGCCCAAGGCATAGCCGTCGAACCCGGTCTCGATCAGTCGCTCACTCGACTCTCGCCGCAGGCCTTCGAAGGTCGAGCCCTGTTGAATCCCGAACAGCGCCTGGTTCGCTCGGTCGCCGAACGCAGCCTTAGATCGCGCACCCCAGCGTGATGATAGCGCCATCGCTTGCGCCGCCCGCCCCTCTTCCGCCGGCCAAGCCACACACTCGTCCAACTGCATGACGATGTCCGAACCCAGCAGATCGGCTTGAATTTCGATTGAGCGTTCCGGCGTCAAAACATGCTTGGAGCCATCGATATGGCTCTGAAACGCCACAGACTCTTCTGTGACCTTGGCGATTTTCGACAGGCTCATCACCTGAAATCCACCAGAGTCGGTCAGGATAGGTCGCTCCCACCGCATGAATCGGTGCAGGCCGCCCAACCGCGCCACCCGCTCGGCTGTAGGCCGCAACATCAGATGATAGGTATTGCCCAGCAGGATATCCGCACCTGTCTGGGCGACCTGATCCACCGTTAAGGCCTTGACGGTCGCGGCCGTCCCAACCGGCATAAACGCCGGGGTCCGAATGTCGCCCCGCGCGGTCTGCAGGACTCCGGTGCGCGCGGAGCCATCCGTCGCAGAGATCGTGAAGGGGAAGGCCGTCATGCCGGCGCCCGCCAGAGCAGGCTCGCATCGCCATAGGAATAGAACCGGTATCCCCCAGCGATGGCGTGGGCATAGGCCAGAATGAAAGATATGTCAAAAATGGGTGGCGGAATGGGCTTCTATGGAAATCTGCCTGATAATTATAATGTTGCCATTAACGGTAACCATAAACTTAT
>JANPNB010000051.1:0-3951 GCA_031427275.1 Alphaproteobacteria bacterium
CACCCTAAATAGCCGGGTCGGGGATTGCCGCCGCAGGACGGAGCCGTACTCTTTTGACGCGCCTGGGGTCTGCGTCCAAGACTTGGAGCTCAAAGCCGGCGGGGTGGGAAATCACCTCTCCACGCTGTGGCACGCGACCGGCCAGCGCCGTGACTAGCCCGCCAACAGTCTCGATTTCTTCATCAAGGTCCAAGGGGGCCAGTTTACGCCCGACGGCGGCTTCAAGTTCCTCAAGCGGCGCGCGGGCGTCGGCCTCAAATATGCCGCCGGGTCGGGCGACGACACCGACAGCATGGGCCTCGTCGTGCTCGTCATCGATCTCACCGACGACGGCTTCCACGAGATCTTCCAGAGTCACTAAACCATCGGTTCCGCCAAACTCGTCGATGACGAGGGCCAAATGATTACGCTGGCCCTGCATGCGCAGCAACAAATCAGCGGCCCGCATGGAAGCTGGAACATAAAGGGCGTCGCGGCGGAGTTTTTGCAGAACCTGATCGTCTGGCGCTGGCTTCTTGGTCTTGCCCTTGTCTGGCGAGGCCATCAGCTTGAAAACGTCCTTGACGTGGACGACGCCGACCGGATCATCCAGCGTGTCGCGGAAGATCGGCATACGAGAATGTTCGGCTTCGACAAAACGCGACACTAGCTCTGCGAAGGGCGTCTCAAGGTCCACGGCGATGATATCGGCCCGAGGCGTCATGACGTCTTCAACGCGTAGGGACTGAAAGGCCTGAGCCTGATCGACCAGGCGCCCGCCAATAGACTCGGCCAAGGCCTCGGCGGCGGTCTGCGGCTCGACTTCTGGCCTGCCCATCCAGCGCGCCAGAATAGCAATCAGTCCACCACGCCCTCGGCCCGTCGGACTCGCCTCTTCAGAACTGGCCATCTTCTCCCCGTTCAGCGGCGTAGGGATCGGAAACCCCCAAACCCGCCAGGATTACGCGCTCCAGACCCTCCATTTCGGAAGCCTGAGCGTCAGTCTCGTGATCATAACCCAGAAGGTGCAACACACCATGGGTCACGAGGTGCTGTAGGTGAGCCGCCATCGATTTCCCCTGGGTCTTGGCCTCATCGGCGCAAACACCAAAGGCTAGGGCGATGTCGCCCAGGTGGTTATCTGCGCCCTCACCAGCGGGAAAGGCCAGCACATTGGTCGGCTTAGCTTGTTTGCGGAATGTTGCATTTAGTTCAGCCAGCTTCCCATCGTCGGTCAGCAG
This sequence comes from Alphaproteobacteria bacterium, assembly GCA_031427275.1. GTDB lineage: Bacteria > Pseudomonadota > Alphaproteobacteria > Caulobacterales > Caulobacteraceae > Phenylobacterium. The sequence goes on from JANPNB010000051.1 coordinate 1,221, forward strand.
GATCGCCACATCGCCGCTTGCCGCAAACTTGCTTAGCGCGGCGGCGGCCGAAATCCGAGCGAGGGCCTCAAGATTCTCGTCGGCATCGACCCACGACGGGTCTTCGATTTCGATTTCGATCAAGCTGGTCGCCCGCGCTTGGCATCATCGGCCTCATAGGCCCTAACGATGCGTTCGACCAAGGGATGTCGGACGACATCCTCGGTAGCAAACCGGCTGATACCCACGCCCTTAACCCCTTCCAGCAAACCCGCAGCATGGGCCAATCCTGAATCTCGGATATTGGGCAAATCGATCTGGCTGGGGTCTCCGGTGACCACCATCCGCGCTCCCTCGCCCAGTCGGGTCAGCACCATTTTCATCTGCAGACGCGAGCAGTTTTGAGCCTCATCGACAATAACGAAGGCATGGGCCAGGGTTCGACCGCGCATGAAGGCGATTGGCGCCAATTCAATCTCACCCTTTTCCCGCCTGCGCCGAAACTGCTCCACGCCCAAGATATCTGTCAGCGCTTCCCAGACAGGCGCCATATAGGGATCGACTTTTTCCGACAGGTCCCCCGGCAAGAAACCAAGACGCTCGCCAGCCTCCACAGCGGGCCGACTGACGATCAAGCGCTCCACCTCGCCACGCAAGAGCAGGCCAGCACCGTGGGCGACGGCCAGAAAGGTTTTACCGGTCCCGGCCGGGCCAAGGCCAAACACTAATTCACAATTCGCCATCTCTTGTAGATATCGCGCTTGCGCGGCGGTCTTGGGTGCGACCTGACCTCGCCGACCCGACGGCAATGCGCCGGGCGCTGACCCCCGTCCAACTCGCACCTGTCCGATAGCCACACGAATGTCAGCCTCAGTGATCTCCAGGCCCGCATCAGACCGCTCTGCGAGCGTTTGAATCACGCGCTTTGCCGAGGCCCTTGCCTTGGCATCGCCGGTTATGGAAACGCCTCCGCCTGGCGTCTCAATCAACACATCGAAAGCATCTTCAATTAGCGCTGCGTGCCGGTTGGCAGTGCCAGCGACAGAGCGGGCGGCGACGTCGGACAGGGGAACAAAATCTGACGTCTTGCTCACGCTGGCTCCAATAACGGTGCGTTTTCCAGAGTCCCGGAGAGACTCATCTTGGCTGAGGCATCTATGCGAACCGGAACAATTTGTCCGATCAGGTCGGTGTCTCCCTCACAATGAACGGCTTGGAGAAACGGGCTGCGGCCCGAAAGCTGGCCTGGATTGCGACCAGTTTTCTCGATTAGGACCGGCAGAATCTTGCCAACCTGGTCAGAATTGAATGCCTTCTGCTGATCATCCAACAGCGCATTGAGTTGCGCCAAACGATCGGTCTTCACCTCTTCGGCGACTTGCCCGGGCATAGCGGCCGCAGGGGTTCCCGGCCGTTTGGAATACTTGAACGTAAACGCCGAGGCGTAACCCACCTCGCGCACCAAGTTCAGCGTCGCTTCAAAGTCGCTCTCGCGTTCGCCCGGAAACCCGACGATGAAGTCACCCGACAACGCTATGTCCGGCCGCGCGGCGCGAACCTTTTCGATCAAGCGCCGATAACTATCGGCAGTATGGGCCCGGTTCATTGCCTTCAAAATCTTGTCAGACCCAGACTGCACCGGCAGATGCAAATAGGGCATCAGTTGCGGCAGATCGCGATGAGCCGAAATCAAGTCATCGTCCATATCCGCTGGATGGCTGGTCATATAGCGAATCCGGTCCAGACCCGGCACTTCAGCCAAGCGACGGGCCAAGTCAGCCAAGCCGCCGGGCCCCGAATAGGCATTAACGTTCTGGCCCAGCAGAGTGACTTCGCGCACCCCTTGCTCGGCGAGGGAGCGAGCCTCAGCCAGGATCGTCTCCACCGGTCGTGACCACTCGGCTCCGCGCGTGTAGGGCACCACGCAGAAGGTGCAGAACTTGTCGCAACCCTCTTGCACGGTCAGGAACGCTGTTACGCCGGTGGGATTGCGCGTGGTCGGCAGGGCATCGAATTTCTCATCGGCGGCGAAGTCGGCGGCCAGCCGCTCACCTTTGGCGCGGTGCGTTCGGGCGATCAGTTCGGGGAGTTGGTGATAGGCTTGTGGCCCAACCACTAGATCCACTGCGGGCTGGCGGCGCATAATCTCCGCCCCCTCGGCCTGGGCAACACAGCCGGCCACGACCAAAGTCATTACGCCGCCGGAAGCGGCCATATCCTGCTTCATCAACTTGATTTGGCCGAGCTCGGAATAGACCTTCTCGGTGGCTTTCTCGCGGATATGGCAGGTGTTTAGAACCACCAGATCGGCCCCTACGGGCGTGTCGGTCATACCATAACCAAGCGGGCTCAGCACATCGGCCATGCGCTCGCTGTCATAGACATTCATCTGACAGCCATAGGTCTTGATAAAGAGGCGTTTGGTGGGCGGAGACATGCCGGGCCTTATGAGGCTGTGGATAATTTGGCGCAAGCTTTGCGCCAGCTAGGCGGGCCGCCAATTCAGCTCCACCTGCACCCCGTTCGGGTCGCGAATGAACAGCTGGCGGATTTCCGTCCCCGGCACCGCGATGGGCGCATAGCTGATGCCGTGAGCTTCGAGGGTCACGACCATGGCGTCATAGTCAGCAATCTCGAAGGCGAAATGATCGAGCGCGCAGCCCTTTGAAGGCGTCACGGGACCCTTCACACCCACCAAATGCACGATCGCCTGGTCTCCGGCATAGAGCCAATGGCCGGGGAAATCGAAATC
>JANPNB010000052.1:0-2103 GCA_031427275.1 Alphaproteobacteria bacterium
AGCAGCGGCTCCAGCCATTTGTGCTTCTGTTCCGGGGTGCCGACACGCTCCAGCACTTCCATGTTGCCGGTGTCCGGCGCCGAGCAGTTCAGCGTCTCGGAGGCCAGCGGTTGCTTGCCGAGCTCGGCGGCGATGTAGGCGTAATCGAGGTTCGACAGGCCCTCGCCCGTTTCGGCGTTCGGCAGGAAGAAGTTCCACAGACCCGCGGCCTTGGCCTTCTTTTTGGCGCCGTCGAGCAGCTCGAGCTGACGCGGGTGCCAGCTCCAGCGATCGGTCTTCTGATGATCGAGTTCCTCGAACTCTTCCTGGATTGGCGCAACGTTCTCGACAATATGCTTCTTCACCGCTTCGAACAGCGGCCGACCCTTGTCGGACATGCGCAGGTCATTGAGGGCGTGTTCGCGTTCCGCGTCTGTCATTGATCTCTCCTCCCGGCTTCCGGGACGTATTTTGGTTTTGTCAGCCAGGAGAAGGGTGTAGCCCCGGTTGCATCATGCCTGCAATGCCGGGGCGTATTTGGGCCGAGCGGCCTAGTGAGCGTCGACCGGCGGGCCGGCCGCTGGCAGGGCGCGGGGCGGCAGAAGGGCACGAGCACAAGCGCCGCGATGAAGATCCAGGCCATGACCTGAAAGACCTCATCGAACGCCGATGTCAGCGCGCTGCGCCCAACTACACGGACGAACTCCGCTTGGGCTACCGACATTGCCTGCGCCGGGTCTGGCGTCAGGCGGCCGATCTGGGCAGCTAGTCCCGCGACAAAATCCTGAGCTTGCGCGCCGTTCTGACCGAGGCTTTCGCCCATGCGGGCGACGTGGACGCGCGTCTGATCTGCAAGCCATGTGTTGACGACCGCGATGCCAACCGCGCCGCCAAGGTTGCGCATCAGGTTGAAGAGGCCAGACGCCGCGCGGAGCTCGGCCTGCTCGAAGCCGCCGAGTGCAAGGCCGACGCTGGGCACGATGCAAAGCATGATTGCGAAGCCGCGCAGGAGTTGCGGTCCCAGCAGGTCATAGAAGCCCCACTCCGAGCCGAGGTTCGACGTCCACCACAGGCTGGCGGCAAAAAGCGAGAGGCCCACGGCGATGACCTTCCGCGGGTCGACGCGCTGGGACAGGCGAGCGGCGATGATCGTGGAGAGAGCACCTGCGCGATGCCGGTGACGAACACCGTCGTGCCGATGTCGAGGCTGTTGAAACCGCGCACGCGGCCGAGGAAAAGCGGGATGAGGTAGGTCGCCGAGTAAAGGCCGAGGCCGATCACGAGGTTGAACACGCAAGCAAAGACGAAGGTTGGCTTGCGCATCGGCGTCAGGACGACAACCGGGCCACCAGAACGGAACGACCGTTCGAGGAACAACGCGAACGCAACAAGCAACACCCACGCTGCCGTGAGGATCATCGGGTCGCCAAACCAGTCGTGCTTCGGGCCTTCCTCCAGCACATATTCGAGACCGCCGAGAAAAATCGCCATGGCCGCGAAGTGCGACCAATCGATCTTGCGCAGCATCGCAAAGTTCGGCTTGTCGATGCGAATCAACGACAACGTCAGCAGCGTAACGGCGATGCCGGGCACAATGTTAGTGTAGAAGATCCAGCGCCACCCGACGGCATCCATCAACCATCCACCGACCGTTGGTCCCAATGTCGGCGCAAGGACGGACACCATGCCGAGGATGGCGGGGATCATGGCGCGCTGCCGTCCCTGGAATAGCGTGTAGCCTGTCGCGAAAACCGTGGGCACCATCGCGCCGCCCACAAATCCCTGAATGACGCGGAACAGGATCATCGACTCGATGTCCCACGCCATGCCGCATAGCGCGCTCGACAGGGTGAACAGCGCTGCCGATAGCGCGAACAGCCAGCGCGTCGAGAGCGCCTGCCCGAGGAAAGCCGAGAACGGGATCATGAGAAGTTCAGCCATGAGGTAGCCGGTCTGGATCCAGCTGACTTCGTCAGGGCCCGCCGAGAGACCCGCCTGCACGTCGTTAAGCGAAGCGGCGACAATCTGGATGTCGATCAGGGCCAGAACTGGCCAAACGCCAGCACGCCAAAAAATCAGGAACTTCTTGGACGCCGGCATGGTCGCCGGGTCGTCGAGCAGCCC
>JANPNB010000053.1:0-2125 GCA_031427275.1 Alphaproteobacteria bacterium
ATCACAGACGAGCCTGTGCCACCTGTGAGCACTGGCGGTGGGGTGCGCGTCACATCCCCCGGATTGATCCCGGCCGACGTCAAATAGCTGTCGATCTTGGCATTGACCGCAGCAAGCGCAATCGGGGGTGATGACACGACGATTCCCAGCCGCGCCCCTTCGCGACTGGCGTTGGTCAAAATCGCCTGCCGGTGAAGGGCCAAGCCAAACTCGATAATCCCAAACAGGATCATGCCCCGGCGACGTGCTGACGCATTGCTATTCAGGCGCGCCCAACGTGGCGGGCATGGGCACCAACATCGTTCAAGACGGCAAGCTGCTGCCCCGCCGCCCTCGCCGCCAAAAAACGCGGCGTAGTCTTCGACATCGGCCACGGCGGCGGCAGCTTCGACTACACGATTGCCGAAGCCGCCATCGCCCAGGGCTGCCCACCCGACACGATCTCAAGCGACGTGCATGTGTTCTCAGGCAACACGCCCGGCATGCCGTATCTGCCGTGGGTCATGAGCAAGCTGATCGGGCTGGGTTTCACACTGCCCGAAGTCGTCAGCATGGCCACCGCCGCACCGGCACGCGTGATCGGCCGCATCCCGAAACACGGCACGCTGCAGCTCGGCGCGCCGGCCGATCTGTCGATCATGGAAATCGTTGAAGGGCCGGTGTCGTTTGTTGATACGCGGAACAACACGCGGCAGGGCAAGGTGTATTTGCGGCCCGCCGGCACGGTGGTGGCGGGGGTGGCGTTTGGGCGGCCTTATCAGTCGCCGTTTAGTGTGCGGTAGGGGGTTTGTTAACTGCCAAAAAAGGCTTGGGCTGCGCAAGATCGTCTGGGACAACCTGCTTTTCAACGCGGGGGGCGGTAATGGCATTCAAGTCCTGCGCGTAGCCTCGAATGCGTGGGAGGTGGAAGCTTTGCGGGCGTTACCGGTTAGTCGCCACCGTGAGCTGTCGGGCAGTTATCTGCATCACTCTAAATATTTCAGTTAGTCGCGATACACCCGTTCCCGGTGGTAGCGCAGATACGGCAGATGGGCTGTGTTGACTTTTCTGAGCCGCATTATTGGTGTTACCCCCAATGACTGGCAGGCCTCCGCAGATAACGCAGGAGCTATCAGAATGGCACCTCCATCAGCGAACGAGATAAGGCCTGCATCAAAAAGGGAGTCCAAGTTTGGAATCAATAGAATTCCGTTAAAAGCGTCTAAACGTTCCAATGCGTCAGAAACGGCCCAAGGCTTCACGTGAGAGGACTTCAGTAAAGAAGTCACATTGCAACCTGTAACGGCGCAAGTCTTCCAATATGTGATGACTTTCTCACGGAATTTATCTTGGCCAACACGCGCGGCAACCGTGGCTCTCCTTGAAGTGGACTTGGTCGCCACTTGCTCATAGGTCAAGGCCTTTTCGGTGGCAGATGCAAGCCCGTTGCGCGCAAACTCTTCGCAGACGTCCAGAAACTTGTGAATTGCGTCAGCATCTTTGAATTGGAAGAGCCACCCTTCATACTCCGGTAGCCCACTGAGGTAATGCATCTTTCGCGAGCTGAACTGTTCAAACTTGCTATTCTTGGTAGCTCCCTTATCTGGAGGAATGACTCCCTTTATAGCTGACAGTGCCCTAGCCAGGTCCGCCAGTTTTGCGTCGATGAAAAGCTTGTTACTTCCAAAATTTCCTCGATGAGAATAGAGCGGGAAGTCGGTTGCAAGCTCCCATAGCCAGTAGTAAATCCCCTTGGCCTTTGTTTTCGGGTAGCCGCGCTCAGCCAGCACCAGGTCGAGCCTATGAAACGCTTTGGGACTAGTGTTGCGCGCACGGGGAGGTGATGTAGCCATGGCGACTATTGTCCCGATTTGCAGCGCCGATGAAAGCAGGGCAATCTCACAATGCCAATGTCGGGTTTAAAGCGACCTCTTCGGGAATTTATGCAGACACTCATGTTCGAGAACGTCGTGCTGTGCGCTCGCTTGAGCCGAGGGTCGCTTGACCTTGAAAAATAGAATGCATCAATGCCGCAGGAGCGCTAAGAACTGAACCCCAGCAGCGTGACGGGGGGTGGTACCTCGCAAGGCAGCGTGACGTTGACGAGCGCTGCGCCGACTGGCGGCGCAGTCGTATCGCTCTCCAG
>JANPNB010000054.1:0-3211 GCA_031427275.1 Alphaproteobacteria bacterium
GGCGACCCTGTTCGACTTCCCCTTCGAGGAGCGGCGTAGGTTGACCCGTTGGTCGGACATCGCCACCACCATGCCCGGCCCCGGCGGCTTGGTAGACACCGAGGAAGAGCGTCAGGAAATCCTGTTGGAATGCTTGGCCTATTTCACCAAGCTGTGGAATGAACGGGTTAATCTGCCACCGGCTGGGGATCTCATCTCGATGATGATCCATGGCGAGCACACCAAGAACATGACGCCCGATGAGTATCTGGGCAATGTCATCCTGTTGATTGTCGGCGGCAATGACACCACGCGCAACTCGCTGACCGGCGGCCTCTATGCGCTCAGCCAAAATCCGGACCAGTTTGCCAAGTTGAAAGCTGACACTAGCCTGATACCCTCCATGGTTTCGGAAATTATCCGCTGGCAGACGCCCTTGGCGCATATGCGCCGCACCGCCAAGGAAGACTATGAGCTGGCGGGCAAGACCATCAAGAAGGGCGACAAGGTCGTCATGTGGTACGTCTCGGGCAACCGCGACGAGAGCGTGATTGCGCAGGCTGACCGCTTTATCATTGACCGCGAGCGTCCGCGCCAGCACCTGAGCTTCGGGTTCGGCATTCACCGTTGCGTGGGTAACCGCTTGGCCGAGATGCAATTGCGGGTGGTCTGGGAAGAGGTGCTGAAGCGCTTCAAGGACATTGAGGTGTTGAGCGAACCCAGCCGCGTGCGCTCTAGCTTCGTGAAGGGCTATGACACCATGATGGTCCAGATCAACGGCTGAAGCCGTCCATCGTCTTGATCCCCTGGGTCCACCTCGACACGGCATCGGTTCCCGACGGCGGCGGAGAGCTACGGCTTATGCAGCGGGGTGCCGAGTTCTCAATCATGTCGGGGTCGATTGAGCTGATGAACAGTCGGCTGAGCGGGTCGGAGGAGGCGTTGGCCACCTTGGCGGCGGACCGTATTGGTGACCGACCCCAGGCGCGCATCTTGATCGGCGGGCTGGGCATGGGATTTACTCTGCGGGCCGCGCTTGCGGCATTTGGGCCGGATGTGCAGATGTTGGTTGCCGAATTGGTGCCCGCTGTTGTGGCCTGGGCGAGGGGGCCGATGGCGCACATCTCAGGCGGATGCCTGGATGATCCGAGAGTTACAATCGGTGAGCGCGATGTTTCAAGTCTGATCGCCGTGCCTGATGGGCGGTTCGATGCCATCCTGCTGGACGTGGATAACGGTCCCGGCGGCCTCAGTCGGCCCGAGAATGATCGACTCTATTCGAAAGTTGGGTTGAGGGCGGCCCACGCGGCGCTTTCGTCGGGCGGATTGTTGGCGGTGTGGTCGTCGGGTCCAAATGCCGAGTTTTCGCGGCGACTGGCGACTTGCGGCTTCGAGGTCGAGGAAATCAAGGTCCGTGCCACCAAATCCGGCCGCGGTGCCCGGCACGTGATTTGGATCGGGATCAAGCGCTAAATGCGCCCCCTCTGGGGGATCTGTCAGCCCCCGGGCTTCGCCTCTGGCGAACCCGAGGATAAACTCCGCTGACTGAGGAGTTGAAGGGCGCGGATTCGCGGGCTGGATTCCCCTCCGTCCTTTCGGGACACCTCCCCCAAAACGCGCCTGCGGCGTTGGTGGAGGATTGACCTCGCGACACCCTTCACAGGGCCCGCGCATCGGCTATGGTCGTCTGACAGAACAGTGATCACCTAGGGCCGAAACACCATGTCGCAACTCGATCTTAGCGCGCTCGATCAAGCCATCGCGGCTGGGCATCATCCGGCGCTTTGTGCGGCGCTGGTTCACATCACTGGCGATCCAAAGTGGCTGCAGGAGGCATGGCGACCCGTCTATTCGCCGCTATCGCGCGGTGACACGGGCGTTCCGGAGGCTGAATTGGCGCGGTTCCGAGCCGAGGCCAAGGAAGCCCTGGCCTCTTACTTCAACGGCGGTCAGCTGATGGAGGCCACGCCGCCCTCCGACATCCTGCAGAAGATGATGAGCTTCGTCGCCGGGGCCGAGATCGCGGAGCAATATAACAACTTCCTGACCGACGAACTGGCCATCGCCGGGGCCAGCACCAAGGTGCCGAATTGGGAAGCGCCGAACCTCAAAGCTGCCGCCGCGCGGATGAACGTGCTGGTGGTCGGGGCCGGGATGTCGGGCCTACTGACCGGGATTCGGCTGTCGCAGGCGGGGCTCAACTATCAGATCATCGAGAAGAACGCCGATGTGGGCGGGACTTGGCTGGAAAATACCTATCCAGGATGCCGGGTTGATAGCTCCAATCACATCTATTCCTATAGCTTCGAGCCCAACCACCATTGGCCGCAGCACTTCTCCACCCAGCCGGTGCTCTTGGACTATTTCCGGGGTGTGGCTGACCGCTACAATCTGCGTGAAAAGATCCGGTTCGAGACCTCAGTCGAGGAGATGGTCTGGGATGAGCGCCGCAGCCTCTGGAAGGTGACCCTGAACCTCAAGGACGGCAGTAAGCAGCTGGTCGAAGCCAATGCGGTGATCACCGCCGTGGGCCAGCTAAATCGCCCACGTCTTCCCGATATCAAGGGGCGGGAAAAGTTTGCAGGACCGTCATTCCACTCCGCGCAGTGGCAGCACGATGTGGACCTGACTGGCAAGCGCGTCGCGGTGATCGGCACCGGGGCCAGCGCTTTCCAGTTTGTGCCGGAGATTGTCGACAAGGTGGCGTCGCTCAGTGTGTTCCAGCGCACGCCGCCCTGGGGTTTCCCGGTGCCGCACTATCATGAGGATGTGCCGGAGGGCTTCAACTGGCTGATGGAGCACGTGCCTTATTACGATAAGTGGTACCGGTTCTGGAACTTCTGGATGGTGACCGAGGGCATGTTGCCCATGGTCGCCGTCGATCCTACCTGGAACGGTCCGCCGACAGCGGTCAGCGCGGTCAATCAGGGCTTCCGCGAGATGATCGCCATGGCGCTGGCGGCCCAGGCTCCAGATCGCCCGGACCTAGTGGCCAAGATCATCCCGCAATATCCGATCGGCGGAAAGCGCTCGCTGTTGGACAACGGGGTGTGGTTGGCAGCGTTGCAGAAGCCCAATGTGGAACTGGTGACCGAGGGTGTCACCGAGATCACTGAGACCAGCCTGATCACCGCCGACGGCGCGTCCCGTGAGTTTGACGCTGTCATCTATGGCACGGGCTTCTATGCCAGTCGGTTCCTGCATCCGATGAAGATCAAGGGAGTCGGGGGGG
>JANPNB010000055.1:0-13418 GCA_031427275.1 Alphaproteobacteria bacterium
GCCATGAGCACCGACGACGACAAGAACGCCGCGCACAACCGGGCCATGGTTGACCTGAAAGCTGAGCGTAACGCTTTGATGGCGACCAAGACGGTGGAAACGCCCGGTCTGCTGCTGGTTCACACCGGCGACGGTAAGGGCAAGTCGACGGCGGCGTTCGGTATCGTCGCCCGGGCCTTGGGTTGGAAACAGCAGGTGGGGATTGTCCAATATATCAAGGGCAATTGGGTGACCGGCGAGCGGGAGTTCTTCAAGCGGTTCCCCGATCAGGTTCGCTATGAGGTGATGGGCGAGGGTTTCACCTGGGATACCCAGGACCGGGCTCGCGATGTGGCGACGGCTGGGGCGGCGTGGGCGGTCTCTATGGAGATGCTGCACGATCCGGCGCTGGACCTGGTGGTGCTCGATGAACTCAACATCGCCCTGCGCTACGACTATCTGGATATCGACAAGGTTGTCGCCGACCTTAAGGCTCGGCCGCGGGACAAACATGTGGTGATTACCGGGCGCAATGCGAAACCCGAGCTGATCGAGATCGCGGACCTGGTGACCGAGATGACCCTGATCAAGCACCCGTTTGATCAAGGGGTCCTGGCTCAACGCGGGATCGACTTTTGAGCGGGACGCTAACCCGCCGGTCGGCCCTGGCGGCGGGGGGGGCGGTCAGTCTTACCGGCACGACCCGTCTGGGACCGCAACGGATTGTCTCGCTCAATCCGTGCCTTGATGCGATTCTGGTGCATGTAGCCGACCGCGATCAGATCACTGCGCTCAGCCATTATTCCCATAGCCTCGCCAGCTCCAGCCTGGGCGAGCTAGGTCTGAGTTACCCTTTTACCTATGGCACGGCTGAGGAGGTGTTGGCCCTGGTGCCCGACTTGGTGCTCTCCGGTCGCTTGGTCGCACCCGCTACTCAGGCGGCCCTGACCCGGCTGGGCATCCCGATGGCCCTATTCGGTGCACCCGACTCTTTGTCGGCCAGCTTGGCCCAGGTGACGGAGGTGGCGCGGATCGTCCACCGACCGACGCGGGGAGCTGCGCTGGAGGCCCGCATCCTCGCCGCCATCGAGGCCGCAAAACCCGCGCCGCGATCGCACCGCCTTACAGCCTTGATCTATCAGTCGGGAGGGTTTGCCGTCGCCCGTGGAACATTGATGGACGAAATGATGACTCTGGCAGGATTTGAGAATGCGGCCTCGCGATACGGCCTGGTCCGCACTGGCAATGTGCCGTTAGAGAACCTGATCGCCGATCCACCGGATGTGCTGTTGGCGGCGCAGGGTGAGCCTGGACAACCGACCTGGGCGGATCGAGTCTTGACCCATCCGGCGCTGAGCAAGGTCGCCCACCGAATGCACCGGGTGGTGTTTCCGCAGCAACTGACCTTTTGTGGTGGTCCGGTCCTGATCGCCACCGCCGCCATGTTGGCCCGCGCCCGGGTTGAGACGCTTGCGGCGCGCCGATGACAAAACGGTCGGTCACATTGATATGCTTGTTGATGGCACTGGCTGTGCTGGCGGCGATCAGTATGGCGTCGGGGCGTGTGTGGGTGCCGCTGCACCAGTGGCTTGACACTAGCGATCCGCGGCAGGCGATCATCTTTGACCTGAGATTGCCGCGTACCTTGTTGGCCATTGTGATTGGTGCGGCGCTCGGCGTGTCGGGGGCGGCCATGCAGGGTTATACGCGCAACCCCTTGGCCGACCCGGGGGCATTGGGCGTCTCATCGATGGCGGCTTTGGGTGCCGTGCTGACCCTTTATCTCGGTGCGGGAGCCGCTGCGCCCTGGATTACAGCCACCGCCGCTATGAGCGGAGCGCTGATCGCGGTCTTTCTCTTGCTGGCGCTGTCGGGTCAGGCCTCCAGCATCGTCACTTTCATCCTGGCCGGGGTGATTTTGCAGACGGTGGCGGGTGCCGGTGTGGCGTTGGCGCTCAGCTTGGCTCCCAATCCCTGGGCGGTTAGTGAGATCGTCAGCTGGTTGATGGGATCACTGGCCGACCGCAGCAATGCTGATCTGGCCTTGGTCGCGCCCATGATTTTGGTCGGCTGGGGTCTGCTGGCGCTGACCGGGCGCGGCCTCGATGCCCTGACCTTGGGCGACACTGGGGCCAGATCCCTCGGCATCAATATGGCGGCGACACGTTGGTGTTTGGCGCTTGGGGTCGCATTGACGGCAGGGGCCAGTGTGGCGGTGACCGGGGTGATCGGCTTTGTCGGGCTTATTGTGCCGCACCTGTTGCGGCCTCTGGTGGGGGCCACGCCGTCGGGCCTGTTGGTTCCCAGCGCTATCGGTGGCGCAGTGCTCGTTCTGGCAGCTGACATCTTGGTAAGGCTGACCCCGGCAGCGACTGAAGTGCGGCTTGGTGTCGCCATGGCAGTGCTGGGCGGGCCGTTCTTTTTCGGACTTTTGCTGTCGCTAAGAAGGCGGATCGCATGAACGATCTTGATGCCAGGGAGGTGTCGGTCAGGCTCGGAACACGACAGGTGCTGGCTGGCGTGTCGGCGCGGTTCGTCGCTGGTCAAGTCACCGCGATTGTCGGGCCGAATGGGGCGGGGAAGTCGACCTTGCTGGCCTGTCTGGCGGGTCTTCGGGTCGCCAACAGCGGGGAGGTTTCCCTCGGGCCGCGTTCGCTTGCCAGTTTGTCGCCCAGAGCGCGTGCCCGGCAAATCGCCTTCATCGCCCAGACCCCTGAGGTCGCTTGGTCGTTGGAAGCTCGCATTTTGGTCGGCTTGGGCCGTATCCCACACATAGGTGCGCGTGGCCTGTCGTCCGCAGACAATTACGCCATCGAGCGGGCCATGGCGGCGGCGGGGGTTACTGACCTCGCCGACCGTGATGTGACGACGCTTTCGGGGGGCGAGCGGGCTCGGGTGTTGATTGCGCGCGCCCTAGCTGGCGAGCCGGAATGGCTGTTGGCAGACGAGCCGCTTGCGGGCCTGGACCCCGGGCACCAACTGGATGCGGCAGAGTTGTTTCGGCAGTTGGCTCACGATCAGGGCCGAGGGGTAGTCATCACTCTGCACGACCTGACCTTGGCGGCGCGCATGGCTGATCGTGTTCTGATCTTGGCTGACGGCGTGGTGCTGGCCGACGGTCCCGTCGCAACGTCCTTCACGCCGGACATCCTCTTTAAGGCCTACGGCGTGCACACCCACTCTAGCCAGGGTCGGGGCGGTCCGATGATCGAGATCCTGGAACGAACCCACGAACCTTGAGCGTCTTTCCTTTTGCCGCGCCGCCCGATAGCGTCAACTCATGTGCGTCGCCACCTTGGGTAACTGCTGGTCTATGCGCCCTGCGATGGGGAGTTGGGCTTGAGCGAGGCCTCAGAGCGCGCTTTGGTCCTGGCGCATCAGAAGCTACTGGCCGCCAAGGACCTGCAGTTTGACTTCGAAAAAGCGCCGATTCCGCCATCCCCACCCGATTGGTTGGTGGATCTGGTCAAGGCCTTAGGTCGGGCCTTTGAGGCGGTAGCCCCGGTTTTGAAATTTGTTTTCTGGGGCGGCTTGATCCTGGGAGCGGTGCTGATCGCCTGGTTCATTGCGCGCGACATCGTGCGTATTCGCCTGGAGAAACGCGGCACGCCGACAAATCTCAGATCTGGTCCGGAGACTTGGCGACCTAGCGCGCAGCGTGCGGAGGCGCTGTTGTCGGACGCAGACCAATTGGCCGAACAAGGGCGATTTGCGGAGGCCGTGCATCTGATCCTCATGCGCAGTGTCGATGACTTTGCCGGTCATCGCCCGGGCATGGTTAAGCCCGCCCTGACCAGCCGAGAATTGGCCGAACTAGATGCATTGCCGCCGCAGGCTCGCAGCGCCTTTTCCCAGATTGCCCAGGTGGTCGAGCGTAGCCTGTTTGGGGGACGCGAGGTCGATGCGCAGCGGTTCGCGGAGTGTCGAGCGGCCTATCATAACTTCGCCCTGGCCGAGCGCTGGCGATGAGCGAGGCCCGCGACGCCAGTCCGTTCTCGCCAAAGACCGCGGTGGCCTTGGTGTTGGTCGGCATATTCGCGTTCTCAGGGTTCACGGTGTTGTCGGTCTATGCCCCCGATCTTCGGAGTGGCAGAGACGGGGGAGCCCACGCCTTATCGACCTCGGCAGATGGTTTCGCCGGCGCAGTGGTCTTGCTAAAGGCCCAAGGCGTGCCAGTGGTCGTCAGTCGCTCGCCCCTGACCAAGTCTAGCGACGGAGGGCTATTGCGGGTTCTGACCCCGTCGCCTGAGACAAGTGAGCAAGAGCTCAGGGCCTATGATCGTGGCGGCCAGTTGCTCGTCGTGCTACCGAAATGGGCTGTCTCGCCGCACCTGACCCACGCGGGCTGGGTTCGCAAAGTCAATCTTATCGGGGTCGGGACCCTTTTGCCGTTGAAGAGGCTGGGCGCGCCGGGCGTCATGTACAATCGGTCTGACAATTCATCTGTCGACTTGCGAAGTGTTGCGGATCCTTTTGGAGATGGCACCTATCTGCCGGTGGGCAAGGTGGACCGACTGCAAACTATCATGGGCGGAGATTGGCGGCCGATCCTAGTCGATCAAGATGGTCGCAGTGTCCTTGCGCGGTGGGGGACTTCGTCCCTGGTGGTGTTGGCTGATCCTGATCTGCTGAACACACAGGGACTGAAGAGCCTGGACAAAGCCCGCGCGGGCTTGGCCATCCTTAAGGCCTTGCGCGGTGATGACGGTGTCGCGTTCGACGTCTCTCTGAATGGCTTCAAGCGCTCGCGCAGTGTGTTGCGCCTGATGTTCGAACCGCCGCTGGTGGGCGCAACTCTCTGCCTTTTGGCTATGGCGCTATTGATGGGCTTGCATGCTACGGCGCGTTTCGGCCCGACGTTGAAGCCGGGTCGAGCCTTTGCCTTGGGCAAGCGAGCCCTGATCGACAACTCCGCTGATCTCATTCGCGCTGCACGCAAAGAACATGAGTTAACGGGTGCCTATGCCAACCTCATCCAGACGCATGTGGCCAAAATGGTCGGAGATCGCGAAATTGATCCAGCTCAGCGCGTAACCCGGCTCAGTCGCCTGGAGGCGGGACGGCAAACCTCCGCCAAGCTCATTGACCTCACTCTCGCTGCCGCCAAGGCCGCTGGACGTGGCGAAAGCCTGTCTGTGGCCGCCAAACTTTTTCAGTGGAAATCGGAGATGACCCGTGACCGTCGATGACGTGAAGACCCAGGCTGACGCCATTCGTCGCGAGATCGCCAAGGCGGTGATCGGCCAGACCGATACGGTGGACCTGATGCTGACCGGCCTGCTGGCCGGCGGACATATTCTGCTGGAAGGACCGCCGGGAACAGCCAAAACCTTTCTGGCCCAGTGCTTTGCGCAGACCTTGGACCTGGAATTTGGGCGGGTTCAGTTTACCCCCGATTTGATGCCAGCCGACATTGTCGGAGCCAACCTGTTCAACTTCCAAACCAGCACCTTTACCCTCAATCCGGGTCCGGTGTTCTGTGACCTGCTCCTGGCCGATGAGATCAACCGCGCACCGCCCAAGACCCAGGCCGCCCTTTTGGAAGCTATGCAGGAACGCAAGGTCACGCTGGACGGCAAGTCGCATCCCCTGAGCAAGGGGTTCATGGTGGTGGCAACCCAAAATCCATTGGAACAGCAAGGCACCTATCCGTTGCCGGAAGCTCAGTTGGACCGCTTTCTGTTCAAGCAAGTTCTGCAATATCCCAGCCGGGAGGAAGAGCGGATCATCATCGCGACACATGGATTGCGTAGTGGGCAGGCAGATCCTGGCGCCATGGGGGTAGCCCAAGTCGCCGACGCCAAGTGGGTGGTCGAAGCCGCTGAGACGGTGGCGGCCATCCGTCTTAGCGACGAGATCATCGACTATGTTCTCGACCTCATCCGCGCCACGCGCGAGACAGCCGACCTGCAGAGTGGGGCATCGCCCCGAGCCGCCGCTATGCTGGCCTTGGCGGCTAGAGCTCGCGCGGTACTGGATGGTCGGGACTATGCGATCCCAGATGACGTCAAGGCTCTAGCCTTGCCGGCTCTGCGTCACCGGGTGATCCTGTCACCCTCTGCCGAGATCGAGGGGCGGCATGTGGACCAGGTGGTCGCCTCCCTGATCGAGCAGACTGAGGCTCCGCGATAGGCGATGGTCTATCCGACGCGCCTTGCCATTCTGATCGCCTTGACCGGCGCACCCGTGGTGCTGCTGATCAGTGCGGTTGCGCCCCAAGCTTGGACCTTGGGCGCGGCATGGGCCTTGACGGCTTGTCTATTGGTTCTTGTGGACGGCTGGTTGGCGGCCTCGCCGGGCAGCGTCGAACTGGACATGACCCTACCGATGTCACTTGGGGTCGGTGCGACGGGGCAGGCAGTCATTTCAGCAAGGTTTGCCGCGAGCGCCCCGCGCAGGCTCGATATCGCCTTGGGGGCGAATGATCGGTTGGCGACCACTGGATTGCGATCGGTTGTCGGCGTGGTCGCAGGTCGCGCCGAGGCTCGGATCGAATTGGCCAGCCAGCGACGCGGCGAGGCGGTGATCGACAGTCTGTGGGTGCGGTGGTGTGGTCCCCTTGGGCTGGCTTGGGTTCAAAGGCGTGACCAAACTGATCGCGCATTCCCGATTACGCCAAACATGCAGGGAGTGCGCGATGAAGCGCTGCGACTGTTTTCCCGCGACGCTAGCCTGGGCATCAAAGCCCAGATTGAGCGCGGAGGGGGTAGTGAGTTTCACGCCCTGAAAGAGTACCAGACCGGCATGGACCTGCGCGCCATTGACTGGAAACAGAGCGCGCGGCACGGCAAGTTGGTCGGCCGGGAGTACCGCACGGAACGGAACCATCCGGTGATCCTGGCTCTGGATACTGGCCGATTGATGTGCGAGCCGCTGGGGGGAATTCCGAGGATCGATCACGTGATCAATGCGGCTCTGCTCTTAGCTTTTGTGAGCCTGAAGCTTGGGGATCGCGTTGGCCTGTTTGCCTTTGATGCCAAGCCACGCCTTGCGAGCGGTGTGGCCACCGGGGCCGGGGCCTTTCCGATTTTGCAGAGGCTCGCTGCAGGGATCGACTATTCCACGGAAGAAACCAATTTTACCTTGGGTCTAACCACGCTGGCCGGGCAATTGGATCGTCGGGCCCTAGTTGTGGTGTTTACCGACTTTGCCGACCCGACCAGCGCGGAGTTGATGCTGGAGAACGTGACTCGGTTATTGCGGACTCATTTGGTGATGTTTGTGGTGTTGCGGGACGCCGAGCTAGAGGGCTTGGCCGATCATGAGCCGCACGAAGCCGATGATGTCACCCGCGCAGTGATCGCCGGAACGCTTTTGCAGCAGCGGGAGATCGTGATCAATCGTCTGCGTCGGGCGGGCGCTCAGATCGTCGAGGCCTCGGCGGACCGTATTGGACCAGATGTGGTCAACAGCTATCTCGACGCCAAGCGTCGGGAACTGTTGTGAGGGAGCGGCATGGCTGAGCTACTATTGAAGAGCCAGCGTTTCCGCGATGAGCGGCAGGCCGATTGGCGCAGGCTGGAACGTCTGCTCGGCTTGGTCGAAGGCGGTTCTCCGCGCAATCTGACTTCGACCCAATTGCTGGAGGTCCCGGTACTATACCGTCAGGCGCTGGCATCGTTGTCGGTCGCCCGGGCGATCTCGCTGGATCAGGGCCTCGTCACCTACTTGGAAAGCCTGTGTACCCGCGCTTACTTTGTCGTCTATGGCGCACGCACCACCCTGTGGCAGCGGATTGGACGGTTTTTTCGCCGCGATTGGCCCGATGCAGTGCGCGGCATTTGGCGAGAAACCCTGGTAGCTACAGCGATCGGTGTCGCCGGATTGATTGTGGCGATGGTGTTGATCAGCCAAGACGCCGACTGGTTCTACTCCTTTATCCCACGGGAGTTGGCCTCCGGCCGTGATCCCACCGCATCGACCAGCTTCCTGCGTGAGACTCTGTTCAAGGGCGAAGATGCCAAGGAGGGATTGAGTGTCCTAGCGGCCTTTCTGTTCACGCATAACGCCCAGATCGCCATATTCGCTTTTGCCTTGGGGTTTGCGCTCTGCGTACCGACGGCGGCCCTGATGGCCTTTAATGGTGCGATGCTGGGGGCGTTCCTCAGTCTATTTTTCTCGCGCGGTCTAGGCCTTGAGGCTGGGGGTTGGCTGTTGATCCATGGGGTGACGGAGTTGTTTGCCGTGACCCTGGCCGGGGCGGCGGGGTTTTCCATTGGGTGGGCGACAATCTTCCCCGGAGGCCGGGCTCGGATCGACGCAATCTCGGCGGCGGGCCGGCGCGCCGCCACGGTCATGGTCGGCGTTGTGGTGATGCTATTTGTGGCTGGGTTGCTGGAGGGTTTCGCGCGGCAGCTCGTGCAGAACACGGGCGTTCGATACGCCATTGCGGCGGCCAGCGCCGGGATCTGGGGCCTCTATTTCTACACCAATCGTCCCGAAACCTTCTCAGGCGGGGAGGGCAGGTGAGATGACTAAACGACCCCTCCCATCCAACTTTGCGATCCGAGAATTCGTCACACCCGAGGGGGTCGACCTGCGTTTGGCGCTTGGCGATGTGGGTCAGCGCGCTGCGGCATTAGTGGTCGACCTGTTGATCATCATGGCAGCCCTTGTTGTGCTGACCTTGCTGGCCGGGGCTGTGGTCTTTGCAACCGAAGCCAAGGTGCCAGAGATGGTTGGGGTGATCTGGTTGGTGGGGTTCTTTATCCTGCGAAACTTCTACTTCACGGGATTTGAGCTTCAGCCGGGAGCCGCGACACCGGGCAAGCGACTAATGAAGTTGCGGGTGATTGCGCGAAACGGCGGGCGTCTGACTGCTGACGCGGTGTTTGGCCGCAATGCCCTGCGCGAGCTGGAGCTATTTCTGCCGTTGAGCTTCATGTTCTCGCGCGGCCAGGGGGTCGATGGGTGGATCATCGCCTTGGGATGTCTTTGGTCTTTGGTGTTCCTGCTGTTTCCCCTGTTCAACCGTGATCGTCTGCGGGCCGGTGACTTGATCGCCGGGACCATGGTCGTGCGCGCGGCGCGACCCGTTCTGCTGCCCGACTTGGCCGACGACGGGATCAACGCCCTATCGGAGCTTAATTTCAACTCGACCCAGCTGGACGCCTACGGAATCAAGGAACTGCACGTGCTGGAGACCGTGCTGCGCAGCAATGATCGCAGAACCCTTGCCGACGTCGCACGCCGCATCCGCACCAAGATCGATTGGGCGGGTGGAGAGATCGTGTCAGACCGCGCTTTCCTGACTGGCTACTACGCCGCCCTGCGTGGGCGACTGGAGCGGCAGATGCTGTTGGGCAAACGCCGCAAGGACAAGTTCGATAAGGGCTAGTCGAACACCGCCGCCAGATCGTTGATCCCGACGCCATCCTTGATGCGGCGGAGTTCGGCATAGAGGACAGCGACGCCGCTTGCTCCAATCATGCCCGAGAGTACAGAGCCAATGGCCTGGCCAAGAGCGCCGATTGGACTGCCTTGGCCTATGACAGATAGGCCGCCGAAAATCGCGCCGAGGATCACCTCAATCACCACGATGGCGATAACCATGACCAACGTAAGACCTAGAATGCGCCAACGGTTGTTGCGGGTCAGGTTACGGCTGCGCCCAAATGCGCTGGTGATGGTTAGGCGCTCGACAATACTTGCCGGCACGGTCACCGACCACATGATGGCTAGGATAATACCGGGCACGGCGAGGAAGAGAATCCCCACGGCGATGCCCAAGCCCATGAGCAGGCCAATGCCTAAGAGCGGCAGGAAATTGCGAACACCGGTTGTGATGCCGGCAGAAGCGGAGACGCTACGCCCGCTCAGGTCGGCAGCCGTCATATGGACCAAAGCGCCCTGCAGAACCGCTGTGGCAACAATGCTGACCAATACGCCGAGCAGGATCGTCCCGGTCGCACCAGGATTGGTGAACGCTTCGGCCGACCCGCGCGGAGCGGCTAGGCCGATGATTAATGCGGGAATACCCGCGAAGAGTAGGGAGATGAGGCCAAACGAGACGAAGTTTCTTCGGATGACCCCAAAGGTGGTCTGAATCACAGTTCCGATGTCGAGTTTTTCAGTCCCGCCGGTTTCGAGTGTCATGCGTTAGCCCCTGTTCAACCCTAGATTTGGCGAGGAAATCACGGGGAGGTGACGTTGTCGAATCTGTCGGTTAGCGGGCGAGCAGATCTTGCGCTGCCGCGTAGCTCTCGGGCACGCCGATATCGATAAAGGCTCCACTGAATATTCGACCGCCGAGCCTTTGGTCGCGCGCCAGGTTGGTGAGCAGATTCTGTTCCAGCGACATCACCTGTATCTCATCGGGAACCACATTGCGGTTTAGCCGGTAGACGCCGCCATTGATCAATCCTGCCTGTGTCACGCCCCCTCGCGGAATGAACCGTCGCACGAAATTGCCCTCTAGATCGACTGTCTCATAGCGATCGGCGACAGCGACTTCGCGCAGGGCCAGCATGACGGAAAACGCATCGTCGTCGGCCAGCGATCGCCAGTCGAAATCGAACCAAGTGTCGCCATTTACCAGCAGGAAGGCTTCGTCCAAATGGTTGCGGGCATGTACCAGCGCGCCGCCTGTACCGAGAGGCGTGTCCTCAACGGACCACGAAATTTCGACGCTATATTTCTGGTCGATCTGCGCCCGTGAGACCCAGTCCTGTGCGATATGGGCCTGATGTCCGGCCAAGAGCAGTATGTGATTAAACCCATGTCCGGCGGCTTTCTCGATCAGATGTTCCAGGAAGGGTCGCCCGGCGACTGGCAACATGGGCTTGGGCGTATTGTGGGTCAGCTTCCCCAACCGCGTACCAGCACCGCCCACGAGGATGACGCACTGACGCACGCTCATGCCCATACACTCATCTGGGCACGCTCCAGGCCTCGGCTCCGTCAAAAGTGAATTTGACCGCGCTGGCTTGGCCGCCGGCTTGGTTGAGTGCCGAGATCAGTCGGTAGCGATTCTCAGGATCGGTGCAGAACATCAGGAAGCCGCCACCGCCAGCGCCGGACACCTTACCGCCCCAAGCGCCGTTCGCCATGCCGTGGTTGAACAGGCGGTCGACCGTTTCAGTGGCGATGCCCTTTGCGGTGCGTTTTTTGGCCGCCCAGGAGCGCATTAGGATTTCGGCCACGGTTCGGACTTCGCCGCGCAGCATGGCATCCTTCATGGCGGTCGCGTCGGCCTTTAGGCTGTGCATGCTGGCCACTGTCTCCGGGTCCATAGCCACCAAGCCGTCGATCTGCTCTTGGATGATCCCGGCAGAGTGGCGCGACTGGCCGGTGAAGCATACCGCAAGCGAACTCTCCAGCTCATTCAGATAGGCGCGGGGCACACGCAGAGGACTGACCAGCACCCGGCTGTCCGTCAGGAATTCAATGTAGTTCACACCCCCAAACGCGGCGGCATACTGATCTTGGCGACCGCCGGCCAAGCCCAGCTGTACGCGCTCGATATCAAAGGCCAGCTTGGCGATCTCGTAGGGGCCAAGCGGCAGGTCCAGGGCTACTCGGAAGGCCTCGATCAGCGCCACAGCCAGGGCTGAAGATGACCCCAATCCTGATCCTGCTGGCGCGTCGATCGTCGTGGAAACGCTCAGCGCTGGGGCTTTGCCGTCCAGCCATGTCTCGACCACATGACGATAGACGGCCTTATGCAAGATCAGCCCTTGCTCGAGCCCGATTTCGTCGAAACTGCGGAAGTGCTCCTCGGCTCCGATGTCGCGGGCCCGGAACGCCATGTCGCCGTCCGGGCTAGGTGCAATATGGGCGAAGGCAAAACGGTCGATGGTGGCGTTCAGAACCGCCCCCCCGAACTGATCGCAATAGGGCGATAGGTCTGTTCCACCCCCGGCCAGACCTAGCCGCAAGGGCGCGCGAGCCCGCACATCGATGGGATGTCTTGGCAGGCTCATCGATCTTGACCAAGCAGGACCTGGGCCCCGGCGCGATCAATGCCGTAGTTCAGGCGCGGCATGTTTTGACCGGCCATATAGGCTTCCAATTCATGCCCGGCGCTGGGGTCATAAAGCATCAGGAACCCGCCGCCGCCGGCCCCGATTACCTTGCCGCCCAGCACGCCGTGCTCAGCGCGGACATGGTCATAGAGCTGGTCGATATGGGGCCAGGATATCTTGGCCGAGAGCTGCTTTTTCGACAGCCAATGCTCGTGCAGCATGTGGCCCCAACCGTCGAGATCGCCCTCACTCCAGGCATCACGAATTCGGTAGCCCAAGGCCCTGATGGCCCCGAGGCTTTCGCTGACGGCGTTATGCTGTGCGCCATCTTGGCTTTGCATGGCGCTATTCTGATCATTGAGGATCACCGCGGCGTCCCGGCGCAGGCCGGTATAGTAGATGTGGGTGTGGCGCACGAACGCGGCCTCTGTCTCTGGCGCGATCTCCACTTGGCCCACCTTGACGTTGCCGTCCGGCGCGATGTCGAGCGTGGTTAGGCCGCCAAAGGCCGCCATGTATTGGTCCTGCTTGCCGATGCCTTTGGACAGCGCATGGATTTCGATGTTGCAAGCTTCTTCCGCTAGAGCTTGACGATCGGGCGTCCGGCCTTGCAGGGCGTGCAGGGCACTCAAAAAGCCGACGAGGAAACAGCTGGAAGAGCCCAGCCCCGTGCCGCCGGCGATGTCGCCGATGGAGGCAGCCTCGAACCTATCGTCAATGCCGTGCGCCTGCAGAGCGGCACGGACCAGTTCATGTTTTAGATTAGCAGCGCTATCGCAGGCCTCGGGGTCGGGCCCATGCAGGACCACGCCACCGTGGAAGGCGGGTCTATGGGCCGCGATATGGATATATTTATCGAGCCCCATGGCGAAGATGAACCCGCCGTTCTTGCGATAATAGCTTTCCAGGTCGGTGCCGCCGCCGCCCAGGGTCACGCGCAGAGGGGTGCGGGTAGAGATCATGCTAGTTGGCCGGAGCCTTGACCGTGCCAGCGGCGATCTGCTCCCAGTGGCCCTTGCTGACGGACAAAGCTGGGTGCGAGACCAGCAGGTGCCAAACCACCGCAGCCAAGCCCTCGACAATCGGAGTGATCAATTGGTCATCGACGGTGGGGACTACCACGCAGGCATCGGCAGCCTGAGCCGTGAAGCCGCCATTGCGCCCGACAATACCGGTTACCGTCGCGCCGCGCAGTTTGGCCAGTTCGATGGCGCGAACGATATTGGCGCTGACCGGCGGGTTAACGCTGCCGCCGCCGACCGAGAAGATCAGCAGGCCGTCCTCGGCTTTCAGGCGGGAAGATTGCAGCCAGGTCGAGAAGGTACCCTCCCAGCCCTCATCGTTGATCCGGGCGGTCAGCTCCGAGACATTGTCGGTGGGACAATAGGCTTCGAAGCCGCAGATTTTGCGGAAGTCGTTGGTGGCATGGCTGGCATGGCCGGCGCTGCCACCCACCCCGATGATGAACAGGCGCCC
>JANPNB010000056.1:0-8087 GCA_031427275.1 Alphaproteobacteria bacterium
CGACTATTCCGACGACCAGCGGATCGGCAAGACGATCCTGGCCACCACAGCGGACGCCTATCGCAAGCTGCGCAATACGGTGCGTTACCTGTTGGGGTCCTTGGCTGGTTTTGAGGACAGCGAGCGGGTCGAATTGGCCGACATGCCGCCGCTAGAGCGGTTCATCCTGCACCGGCTGCACGAGTTGGACGGTCAGGTCCGGGCCGCTTATGAGGGCTTCCTGTTCCAAGACGTCAGCCGCCCGATTACTGAGTTTTGCCAGAACGAACTATCGAGCCTGTTCTTCGATATCCGCCGCGACGCGCTCTACTGCGATCAGCCAGATAGCCTCAAGCGCCGGGCCGCGCGAACCGTGATGGACGCGGTGTTCGAGCGCCTGACCATTTGGCTCGCCCCGCTGATCCCATTCACCATGGAAGAGGCCTGGACCACGCGGTTCCCCGAAGCCGGATCGAACGTGATGCGGGTGTTCCCGGAAACCCCGACGGCCTGGGCCAATCCGGGCGAGGCGGCGCGCTGGGCCAAGGTTCAGTCGGTGACCAATGTGGTCAACGGTGCCATCGAGGCTGAACGTCGCGAGAAGCGGATCGGGGCGGCACTGGAGGCCGCGCCAACGGTTCACGTCAGCGACCCGGCCCTGATCGCGGCGTTTGACGGGTTGGACTTAGCCGAAGTGTTCCGTACTAGCCAAGCGACGATGCTGCAGGGTGCCGGCCCCGGTTCGGCTTTCCGGCTAAGCCAGGAGCCCGGTGTCGCCGTCGAACCCATCCGCGCGGACGGCACCAAGTGCGCGCGCTCCTGGCGGATATTGCCAGAGGTGGGAACCGACCCTCGTTATCCTGATCTGTCATTGCGCGATGCTGACGCGGTCGCCGCCTGGGACATCGCCCATGGTCGATGAGGCCAAGGTGCCGATCATAACCAAGATTGGCTTAGGCGCGATTGCCTTGGCCATCGTGATCATAGTGGCCGATCAGGTGATCAAGTTTCAGTTTCTCGGCTTGGGTTTGCTGCCGGGGGCGAGCGTTCCCCTGATCGGTCCCGTCCATTTGTCGATGGTCTGGAACACCGGGGTCAGCTTTGGCCTGCTCCGGGCTGAGAACGATATTGCGAGATGGGCCTTAAGCCTGTTCCCGTTTGGGGTGGCTATTGTGCTGGCCTGGTGGGCGAGGACGGCAAACCGCCGGTTCATGGGCGTCTATCTTGGCCTGCTGATTGGCGGTGCCATTGGCAATGCGATCGACCGGGTCAGATACGGTGCAGTGGTGGACTATTTGGATGTGACCCGACTGGGGTTTCCCTGGGTGTTCAACCTCGCCGATAGCGCCATAACCATCGGAATTATGCTCTTCCTGCTCGACTCATTTCGACGCGAAGCCAAGCCAAGCTAGAAGCGCGTTGGCGGACCTGCCAGTTTGCGCTATCTGATCAGACCTTCCGGCCGGGGGCGGCCTTTTGGAGCCTTTGAGTTCATGAGTTTGAACCGAGTGATTATCGCGACCGCCCTGGTTGGGGCCTTCGGCCTAACCGGCTGCACGTCTACCCGCCAAGCCCTGGGCATGACCAAGGTGACGCCCGACGAGTTCCGTGTTGTGTCCAAGGCTCCTCTGGTGGTGCCCCCAGACTATTCCCTGCGTCCGCCCGCGCCTGGTGAACCTCGCCCGCAAGAACTTCAGCCGGAAAGCGCGGCGCGCAACGCCTTGCTGGGCCGACGTGAAGCCCAGGACCGGACCGAAGGCGAGAAGCTGCTAGCCTCCCGCGCCGGCGGCGACAAGGCTGACCCGTTGATCCGCTTCGTAGTCGATGATGAGAACGGCGACATCGCCCACAAGGACAAGTCTTTTGCCGATAAGATCATGTTCTGGAAACCAGGCGAACCGCGCACCGACCAGCCCAGCGCACCCGCCGCAGACGACTCCCCGGCACCTGTGGATGCTGCGTCCGAAGATGCCAAGATCAGGGCGTTAACCGGCGACAAGCCGGTCCTGATCGCCCGCGAACGCCGGACCAAATTTAAGCTGCCAGGGCTCTAACACGCCTCCGGAAAACGGGGAAAGTGGGGGCTCCAAACCTAGCCCCGCTCAAAAGCGCCTTTTCCAGCCAGGATATGGTCGCGGAACTTGGCGATGCGGGCGGTTCGTGTCGCAGAAGCCTTTGCCCCATTGAGATTGATCACATAGCTTTTCTGCCGTCCTGGGGTCAGGTTGTGAAAGGCCTCCGCCAGTTCGGGATCGCCGTCCAGGGTTTCGACTAATTCATCTGGCAGCTCGATCTCGCTTGCGTCTTTCGGTGGTTTGATCCCGGCCTCAGCGTAGCCCATCGCCTCCTGCAGATAAGCCAGGATGACCGGCTCCATGGTCGCGACTTGCGCGTTTTCCACCAAGCGGATCATGTCGGGGCAGCGGGTGTTCGGCCCTCGCCTCTCGAGCACGCCTTGCGGGTCTTTCAACAGAGCGGCGTTCAAAAACGTGATGCGAAAATCGCCGGGAAATGCCCCGAGGATGGCGATATTGCGCTCGCCGTGCATGTAGCAGGGATGGCCCCACTTCACGGTCTCTACCAGCCCTGCGGCGAGGCAGATGCGGCGTAGATCGTTCAAACCCTGAGCCCATCGCTGGGTCGAACAATCTGCCGTAGCAAAGCGGTCACAGCGTCCGCAGCCTTTGGAGAAGTAATCCTCTACCTCTGTGATCACGTCCTCTCACTCCTCACCCGGCGTCTTCACGTCGTAGCCCACCTCTTCCAAGCGATCCAACACGCCGCCTTTAGCCAGCAAGGGACGAAGTTGCACGACCGCAATCGCATGGCCTGGGGTCCGCATAGCCGCGATGATGTCGTTCATCATGTCAATCTTGACCTTGGTGTCGAAGGCCAGTGCCCCGGGGGCGGCGGCGAGGCAGCGCTCATAGCTCCGCTCGGCCTGTAAGGCATCTGCCACCCGCCCGTCCGCCCAGGCCCGCGAGGCCGTTAACACGCCGCCGGGTCCGGCCTCAGCTTCGCGTAGCGACTCGTCCAAACAGGTGCGCCCCGCTGAAGCCGAAGTGCGTGACATTGCGCCAATCAGCGGCCCTAGATCATAGGCCCGCTGGACAATCTTCACCCGATCGCGTTGGGCGAGGTAGCGAATCAGTTTGATGGGGTCGGTGGTGGTGAGGCTGGCCTGATCGCGGTAATCGTTGATCAGCAGCAAGCCCGCAGCCAAAGGGCTGTTGGTCTTGTAGCGTTCCGCGGGTTGGCCAATCTGGGTCCGTGCAGCAGTGAACCGCGTGCGGGTAGCGGGATCAAGACTGGTCTCGAAGGGCTTGCCGGACTTCAGACGCATGAGCGCGATAAGCGCTCCCGGCGCACCAGTTAGTTTTACCCTTAGGCCGTTGAAGGGCAAGATGACGGCATTGGCACCGGTCAGCCGCCGGTCGAAAATCAACCGATCCCACTGCTGATGCTTGGGCGCAATGGAGGGGATGCCCAACACATAGACTGTAGTGTCGGCATCTGACACGCGCCACCAGGCCGGGCCGGGCAAGCGGGCGGTGACCACCAGTTCCTCGACCAGCGTGGCGTCGGGATCGACCAGCGCAGCCGGGGTCTGTGCCATCACGGGCCAGGCCAAACTGATCGTTAAGGCAGCCGCTAAGAGATTGCGTCGGGCCAATGATCGATCCTTCGGGCGACAACTTGGAATCGTCCTATATGTAACCCGAGAGCTCGCCAAATTATGACCATTGCCCGCCTGCCGCCGCATACCGTCAACCGCATCGCCGCCGGCGAGGTGGTGGAGCGGCCTGCCAGCGCGGTCAAAGAGTTGGTGGAAAACGCGCTGGATGCCGGGGCGTCTAGCGTCGAGGTGCAGGTTGAGGGCGGCGGACTGACCCGCATTCTGGTTGCCGATGACGGGTCGGGCTTGGGGCCAGAAGAGTTACCGCTGGCCGTCGAGCGCCATGCCACCTCCAAACTCAGCCCCGATGATGCAGGTGAGTATGACCTGCTCAACATCTTCACCTTGGGGTTCCGGGGCGAGGCCCTGCCCTCAATTGGGTCGGTAGCAAGGCTGTCGATCTCATCCCGGGCGAAGGGCAGTTCAGACGCTCATGTGATCTTAGTGGAGGGCGGCGAAGTGGCCGCCGTCGCGCCCTCAGCCTTCCCAGGACCGCATGGCGCCAGGGTGGAGGTGCGGGACCTGTTCTATGCCACGCCCGCCCGGTTGAAGTTCATGAAGTCGGAGCGCTCAGAGGCGCTGGCCATCGCCGAGGAGATCAAGCGCCAGGCCATGGCCCATGAGGATGTCAGCTTCAGCCTCGACATCGACGGCCGCCGAACCCTGCGCCTACCGGCCGAGACCAAGGGACCGGACGGTCGCTTGGCGCGACTGTCGGCGATTATGGGTCGCGAGTTTTCCGACAATGCGCTGGCTATCGACTACACTCGCGACGGGGTGCGGCTGTCCGGATTTGCCGGTTTGCCCACCTATAATCGCGGCAATTCGGCCCATCAGTATCTGTTCGTCAATGGGCGACCCGTGCGCGACCGCCTGCTGCAAGGTGCCCTGCGCGGTGCCTATGCCGACTTCCTGGCGCGCGATCGCCACCCGCTGGTCGCGCTCTATTTGGAGCTGGATGCCGGTCAAGTGGACGTCAATGTCCATCCCGCCAAGGCCGAGGTTCGGTTCCGCGACCCCACCTTGGTGCGCGGCCTGATCGTCGGGGGTTTGCGGCATACCCTGGCCGGTGCCGGGCACCGTGCCGCGACCACCGTAGCCGATAATGCCCTGGCTCATTTGCGACCCGGCTATGGCGGCCAACATCAACCTTCGGCTCAAGGGTTCTCCGCCTGGAGGATGGGCGGCTGGCAGGCCGCAGACCTCCCTGGCTTGACGGAAGTCTCCGCGCGTTCTGAACCGCTGCCCTATAGCCTCGGCATGTCGGAGCCTTCCGCGCCTTCCGTGGTGTTTGATCCGGTGGACTTCCCCCTCGGTGCCGCACGAGCGCAGGTGCATGAGACCTATATTGTCGCGCAAACGCGTGACGGGGTGGTCATCGTTGACCAGCACGCGGCCCATGAGCGGCTGGTCTATGAGCAGATGAAGGCTCAGATGGAGCAAGGCGGGGTATCGCGCCAAGTTCTGTTGCTGCCAGAAGTGGTGGAGCTGGACCCCGCCGAGGCCGAGCGCGTGGCGGCCAAGGCCGACGAGTTGGCTGTGCTCGGCCTGATGATCGAAGCCTTTGGACCCGGCGCGATCCTCGTGCGTGAGACCCCTGCCCTGCTTGGTGAGACTGACGTCTCTGGCCTAATCCGCGACATTGCCGATGATCTGGCCGAGAATGGTCAAGCTTTGGCACTGAGGGAGCGGCTGCAGGAGGTATGCTCGACCATGGCTTGCCACGGCTCGGTGCGGGCCGGGCGCAGGCTAAGCGCGCCCGAGATGAACGCCCTGCTGCGCCAGATGGAAGCCACGCCCCACTCTGGCCAGTGCAATCACGGGCGCCCCACCTATGTGGAACTGAAACTAGCCGATATCGAGCGTCTGTTCGGGCGGCGGTAGGTCTAGCCGAACCGCAAAAACCAGATGCGGGCGGCACCATAGTCACGGACGTCGAGTTTGGTGAAGCCATCGGCCTCGAAGTCGGGCTCGGCTACGCCGCGTTCGAAGGCGACCACAGCGCCGGAAGCCAACCATCCCCCCGCGGCGAGTACGGCCAGCGCTGCCTCACCCAGTCCCTTGGCATAGGGTGGATCGAGGAATGCGAGATCAAAGGGCGCGCCGTCCGAGCCGGGCTTTGCACCGAGGTCAGTGGCATCGCGGCGATGGATTCGAGTGTTTCCGAGCGTGTCCAGCGCCTCGGCATTTTCGCGAATTGCACCTCGCGCATCGGCATCGGTCTCGACGAACAAACAGAAGGCGGCCCCACGCGACAGGGCCTCGAAACCCAGGGCACCAGACCCGGCGAACAGGTCTATCACGCGCGCGCCCTCCAACTGCGGACCCCAAGCTGCGTGCTCCAGGATATTGAAGATCGCCTGGCGGGCTCGGTCGGAGGTAGGACGGGTGGCTTGGCCGTCGGGGGCCACCAGAGGCTTGCCGCGAAATTCACCGGCGACGATGCGCATGGAACTTTCCGTTCTCTTCAGTCTAAACTGGCCAGAGCGCGTCCCCTTTAGACGACTTCGTCTAAGGGGAGAAACTGCGCTCTGATTCAATAGATTAGAGCATGTTCGGAACCGATAACCGGTACCCACTTATCGGAACATGCTCTAGCAACAGCAATGGGAGGTGTTGATGGCTTTCGTGACCGTGGAACGCAAGGGGGGTTGCGCCGTCCTGACCTATGCCAATCCGCCGTGGGGCACCATGACAGCGGCGGGGTCGCGGGAAATGTATGCTGCGGTGAAGGCGGCGTCGGAGGATCCGGCGGTGCGTTCCATCGTGTTAACCGGCGGCGTGCCGGGGATATTTGTGCGCCACTATGATGTCGGCGAACTTTCCGCAGCCAGCGACCATGTAGCCACGACCCCTGCCGCGCCACCAACCCCTCGAGAGCCACCCGCGCCTGGTTTTCTGGAAATGACCGACCTGTTGGCCGCCGCGCCCAAGCCGGTGGTGGCGGCCATCAATGGCCTATGCATGGGCGGTGGGTTTGAGATGACGCTGGCCTGCGACATCCGGATTGCCGGGCATGACGTCACGGCGATCGGCCTGCCCGAAACCCGCATCGGCATCTTCCCCGGCGGTGGCGGCACGCAGCGCCTGCCCCGGGTGATTGGTGAGGCCAAAGCGCTTGAGATGATCCTACGCGGTTTGGTGGTCGATGCCGCCGAGGCCTTGCGCATCGGTTTGGTGCATGAGCTGGCTGACGACCCACTGGCTCGGGCCCTAGAGATGGCGGCGGAGTGGGACGCGCGTGGGGCCGAGGGCATCGCTCATGCCAAGCGGCTTATCCGCGCGACTTTGTCCCGCCCCCTGAGCGAGGGGTTGGCCGACGAGCGGGCGAGCTTCCAGGCCGTGATGGCGACACCTTCGGCCCGCGAGGGCCTGCGGGCCGCGCGCCAACCGGCGGAGATTCAGTCGATCTAGCGGGTGCCACCGCCTTAAGTTTCGGCGGATAGAACTTTTTCGGTGGCACTTCGGCCTTGGCCCGACGCGGCTTGGCGATCTTCGTTTTATCAGACAGTACCTTGATCTCGTGGGCGGTCTTGGGCTTAGGTTTGGCCCAACCGGACTTGTAGACCGGCTTGGTTTTCGGCGCAGGCGCAGCCACTAACTCGGTGACGCCCTCTGAGGCGTCGCGGCGTTTGGCCCCGGCAGTCTTGGGAGATCGCCATTGCGGGCGGTCGCCTTGGGGCAGGTTGTCTGGCGCAATGTGGTCGGCCATCTGCTCACGGATGACGCGGGGGCCGATCTCCTCGACTTCGCCGACGCCGAGCGTGGCCAAGGCAAAGGGGCCATAGGCTAAACGGATCAGGCGATTGACCTGCAACCCCACCGATTCCAGCACGCGGCGGACCTCGCGGTTCTTGCCCTCAGCCAGGGTCAGCGAAATCCACAGATTGGCCCCGCTGGGCCCCTCCTTGGCCTTGTCGATGGTTGCGATCACCGAGCCGTATCGGACTCCTTCTATGGTGACGCCGTCTTTCAGTTTGTCGAGCTTGTCCTGGGTGATGCGCCCGTGCGCACGGGCACGGTAGCGACGGACGAGGGCGGTGGACGGTAGCTCCAAGGCTCGGGCCAGACCGCCATCGTTGGTGAGCAGCAGCAGACCCTCGGTGTTGAGGTCCAGGCGTCCGACCGAGATCAGGCGTGGCAAAGTGGTGGGCAAGGCGTCGAACACCGTGGGACGGCCCTGGGGGTCGCTGTGACTGGTCACCAGGCCGGCGGGCTTGTGATAGCGGAACAGGCGGGCGGGCTCGGCCTGATCGACCACCTCACCATCGACGGTGAGGATGTCGCCCGCCTCGACCTTGATCGCCGGGGTGGTCAAGACCTGGCCATTCAGCGCCACGCGCCCGGCCTCGATCAACCGTTCGACCTCACGCCGCGAGGCAACTCCGGCCCGCGCTAGGGCCTTGGCCACACGTTCCCCCTCCCCCGTTGC
>JANPNB010000057.1:0-2834 GCA_031427275.1 Alphaproteobacteria bacterium
GCAATGACGTGATCACCGGTGGCTCGGCAAACGACAATATTTATGGTGGCCACGGCGCAGATACCTTGACCGGTCATGCAGGCAATGACACCTTTATCTTTCTGTCAACCAACGACACCGGCGACACTATCAACAATTTTACTTCGGGAGACGACAAGATCAACCTCGCGGCTATTGATGCCAATATCAGCCTCGCTAACGATCAGCCTTTTGTGTTCGGCGGCACAACGGCCACGGCAAATGGGGTCTGGTATGAGGTTTCTGGCGGCAACAGGACGGTCTATCTCGACACTAATGGCAACACCTCAGACGCGGAAATGGTGATTTACCTGACAGGGGTTACAGCTTTGGTGGCCACCGACTTCTTTCTCTGACGGAAGCAATCCCCCAAACCCATCCGGCGGCCATTTGCATCGCGCATCGCCACCCAGCGCGCCTTCTCGCCCGCAGCAACCCCTGTCGCCATCTTTCGCCGCCTTCCCAAGAAACAGCCTCGGCTATCGACTGTGATGCGCCGGGCCTCAACTTGGGCGGCGTCATAATCCTCGTCGGCGCGGGCCACCTGCCATTTCAGGGCCTGCGGCAGCTCAGACTGCTGCGCCCGGGTCAGTTCCATCACGTCGCCCTTCGCCGTGGCGGGTGCCACCATCGCGTCGGGTGTGATGGTGGCCGTGGCAACACGAACGCGCATCAGGAAGCGGATGCGGCCCTCGCTTTCCACTGCATCGAACCCAAAGTGTCGGGCAAGTGTCGAGATCGAGGCGCGCGGGGCTTCCAAGGCCGAGATCACATAGCCCTCGACCGCCCCCCACAGGCCAGAGACATCGATCAGGGTCCCGGACATTCCCGCGCGCAGACAAAGGTGCCGAACCAAAGCGGCTAGGGAAACCGCGCCCAGCCGTCCGGTCAGCCAGAGGCCCAGCTGCCAATTCAGGCCGTCGGTCCAGACATCCGTCAGTTCCGGAAAAAACGGATAGGGCCGCGCGTCCCAGGTCCAGGCGGCACATTCGGGGACATGGATCATCCTAGCGCCCGTGATGTCCGAGGTTGGGTTGTTGGCCGGATGGGACCAGAAGGTGTAGGTCGCTTCCAGATAGGCGCGCTGGATCGCATCATCGCGCCAGCCACGCAAAAAGTAGGGCGTGAAGCTTTCCGACGATTTGGGGTCAAAGAATACATTCGGCTGGTTGGTGCCCCGGTCGATGGCTGGGCAGCTAAGTTCGGTGACCCAGATCGGTTTCGATTGCGGCACCCAAACGGTGGGCGTGCCACTCTCGACCCCGCCCGGGCGGTTGAAATGCGGATTTTGCCACCAAGCGCGTAGATCCTTGAGGCGGAACACCCAAGGTTTGGCCGCCGCACCATCGGTGATTACCGTTCTGATCTGCGCCGCACGATCCGACGGGCTGGCATAAAACCAGTCAAACCCTTCGCCACCGCTGATGTTCGATTGCAGATAGGCACGGTCATAGATTGCCGGGGCCACTGCGGCATCGGCGTGATCAAACCCGTCGCGCCAATCGGACTTCTGCCCCGCCGCCACCTCGGCGCGCATCAGAGCCACGAGGTCGGGGCTGAAGCTGATTTGAGTTTCATGGCGTCCTCGTGTTCAGCGTCCAGATCAAGCGTTCGCGATCCAGCTTGGGGTCGCCCTGCAGGATGAAGTCCTCCTGTCCGATCCGGATCTGATCGCCGGAGGCGGGCGTGGGCATGTCGGCCACGCGGGCGTCGATCTGGCTGGTTTCCGACTGGATGCGCCCTGCGCCGAAGGGCGTGATCTCATCCGACGATTTGCGAATGACCCGGATGGCAACACCCGGGCCGGTTCCGCCCGTAAACCAGATGGCATCCATCGCCATGTTGGGGTCCGTGAAGATCATGTTCATGGCGGTGGCGAAGGCGTTCATCTTCCTACTCCTTCGCCATCAGTTGGAACTGAACAGGCGGATCGCGGTGCGCGGGCGCTTGTGTTGACCGGCAGGATCGAGGCCTCGGTCAAGATGTTGATCCAGCGACCGTACCGCCATGGGTGGGCGCGGGGTGCCGTATCGGTTCGGCTCCAAAACCGATGTGAACGGCGAGACCCAGGCTGAAACTGTCGAAAAGTTGAAGGACATTCTGTATCGGATGCTGCCCCAAACCCGCAGTCTGAAGCTTGACCAGGCTTGGTGCGGTGTTTTGGGCGTGCCGCGCGACTGGTGCACCACTGCGGGGCTTAACCCAAAGACGGGCATCGCCTGGGCGGGCGGCTATGTTGGGCTTGGGGTGTCCACTTCCAACTTTTCGGGACAGACAGTGGCGGAACTGGTGCTGGATAGACAGACCGAGGGCACGATCATGCCTTGGGTCAACCGCAAGCCGCGCAAATGGGAGGTCGAGCCGTTTCGCTGGCTGGGCGTCCACGGCATGTATTGGCTACATAATCTGGCTGACCGGCGAGACACGGCAAGTGGTGGGCTGCGCACATCGCGACTTGCCACGCTTGCCAATCGCATGACTGGCCGTTGAAAGCGGTGCAATATCCTGCACCGCGTCCGCAAACATTGGAGAAGACATGATCGACCTATCCGTTTTCACCGGCCTTGCCGGGATCAACATCGGCACGCTTGCCGACAAGACAACCACCCTCACGCCGGGTCAAAAAGAGGCGGCTACTTCGATTTGGGCATCGCCCGATGGCGCAATGGATATCGGTGTTTGGGAATGCTCGCCCGGCAGCGTTACCGCAGATCGGTCGGCGGCGGCCGATTTCTGCTACTTTCTGCAAGGCAAGATTGTGATGACCCATCTTGACGGCACCCGCTGCGAGTTGGGGCCGAGCGATGCGATCATGC
>JANPNB010000058.1:0-4256 GCA_031427275.1 Alphaproteobacteria bacterium
GCCGGGAAATCAATTGGCGATATCCTGCAGAAACTGAAGTCCAAGGCTGTTGCTGCTCAGGCTAGCGACCTGACCGCCGACCAGCGTTCTGCTCTCCAGGCCGACTTCACCAGCCTGCGTTCGCAGATCGACACCATTGCCAACGCCGCGCAGTTCAACGGCGCCAACCTGGCCGTGGGTACGAGCTCGCTCAACGTGCTGATCTCCGACCTCGGCGGCTCCACGGCCGCAACGACGGATGGCGTCCAGTCGGCTGCTCTCGCGACCCCGCTGTCTGGTTCGGCCCTCGTCATTGACACGGGCTCGACCGTTGGCGATCTCGCCGACGGCGACCTGATCACCTTCGACCTGACCGATTCCGTCAATGCGGGCACCTCCTCGATCTCGGTCGAACTGACCGCGGGCATGACGGTCGACGATTTCGTCGAAGCCGTGAACTCGCAGTCGGGCGGCAAGATCTCGGCCTCATATGACGATGTCGCGGGTCAGTTCACCTACCTGATCAACGACCCGGCCTATGATGACCTGGCCGTCTCCTCGGATGGTACGGATGCGACGAACATCGGCGCGGGCGTCGCCACCGCGACGGTCTCCTCGGCGGGCTCGAACACCTTCTCTGTGACCGGCGCGGACTTCTCGCTGTCGGGTTCGATCCTCTCCTCGCTGGCTTCGGTCAACATCTCGACCTCGACGGCTGCCGCCACGACGGCTTCCGCCTCGATCGACACGGCGATCACTGACCTCAACAACGCCATGGCGACGATGGGTTCGCAGGCTGCCGCTCTGGATATCCAGAACGACTTCCTGTCGAAACTGTCCGACACCATCGAGCAAGGCATCGGCAACCTCGTCGACGCTGACCTCGCGAAAGAAAGCGCCCGCCTCCAGTCGCTGCAGATCAAGCAGCAGCTGGGCGCGCAGGCCCTCTCGATCGCCAACCAGGCGCCGTCGCTGGTCCTGTCGTTCTTCCGCTAATTCCGTAGGCGAAGGGCCGGCTCGACCGGTCTCAGCCAGCGGACAAGCAAACAGGGGGGCGGAGCTCAGGCTCCGCCCCCTTCCTTTTTTGCCTAGCTGCCGCCCCCTTCGCGCCCGGCAAATCGTGCCGGGGGGTAAATTTGATTCAGTGATCTGTTTGGGGGCGAGCCACCGCGTTAACCGCTGGAAGGCATGAAACAAGAAGATTTTAGCGTGGTTATTAACCTTAACAGACTGGCACGGGACTTGAACACATAGTTCCTGTCCAGGCTCGTCCTGGGCATGAACCAGTCTGCGCAGGAGCTTCGGCCATGCTGAGCGTCAATACGAATTACAGCGCAATGGTTGCGCTCCAGAATCTCAACTTCACGAACTCCGAGCTGGAGGGCGTGCAGAACAAGATCAGCACCGGCCTCAAGATCTCGAGCGCCCGGGACAACGGCGCCATCTACGCGATCGCCGAAGGGCAGAGGAGCAGGATCTCCTCCGTGGCGGCCGTCAAGGACGGGATCGACCGCGCCAACTCGACGATCGATGTCGCCCTCGCGGCCGGCAAGTCGATCGGCGACATCCTGCAGAAGCTCAAGGCCAAGGCCGTCGCCGCGCAGGCCGACGATCTGACGGCCGACCAGCGCGACGCCTTGCAGGCGGATTTCGCGTCGATGCGCTCCCAGATCGACACGATCGCCAATTCAGCCCAGTTCAACGGCGCCAACCTCGCGGCGGGTAGCGTCAACCTCAACGTCCTGATCTCGGATCTCGGCGGCTCGGTTGCGGCTACGACCGACGGCGTCCAGTCGGTCGCTCTCGCCACACCGCTTTCCGGCTCGGCCCTGGTGATCGACGCTGGCGCGGCCGGCGGCGACATCGCAGACGGCGACCTGATCACGTTCGACCTGACCGATTCGACCAATCTCGGCACCTTCTCGATCGGCGTCGAGCTGACGCCGGGCATGACGGTTAATGACTATGTCGCAGCCGTGAACTCGGCGTCCGGCGGCAAGATTTCGGCGTCGTATGACGACGTGGCTGGCCAGTTCACCTACCTGATCAACGATCCCAACTTCGACAACCTGGCGGTTTCGTCGGATGGCGTGGACGCCACCAACCTCGGCGCCGGCGTCGGTACGGCGACGGTCTCCAGCGCCGGTTCGAACATGTTCGTTGTCAACGGCATGGACATGACGATGTCGAGCGCGATGTTCTCCAGCTTCGCCAGTGTCGACATTTCTACCACCGCCGCCTCCGCCACGACCGCCGCCAACGCGCTGGAACAGGCGATCACCGACCTCAACGTCGGCCTGGCCTCCCTCGGTTCGCAGGCGACCGCTCTCGACACCCAGCAGGACTTCCTCGCCAAACTGTCGGACGAGATCGAGAACGGCATCGGCAACCTCGTCGACGCCGACCTCGCCAAGGAATCGGCCAAGCTGCAATCGCTGCAGATCAAGCAGCAGCTCGGCGCCCAGGCCCTGTCGATCGCCAACCAGGCGCCGCAGGTCATCCTGTCGCTGTTCAGGTAAGGTCGTCCGGGGCCTCCCAAAGTCTTTTGAAACCAACGAAAAGCCGCCTCCGCAATGTCTGCGGGGGCGGCCTTTCGCCGTTCGGCGGCCGTGGAAACGCCTCGTTAACGATTGCTAACGAAGAGTGATCCTGAATTGACGATTCGTTCACCACGATTCGTCCACGGAGACGGCCAAAATGGTCGACAGGATCAATAACGCCTCAGGCGTTCTCGGGGCGCTGAAACAACTTCAGACCGCCAACAGGGATCTCACGAGCGCCGATACGCGCGTGTCCTCAGGCCTGCGCGTGGCGCGGGCCCGCGACGACGCCACGGCCTACAATTCCGCCGCACTCATGCGCGGGCAAGGCGCCTCGCTCAGTGTCGTCACACTCAGCCTCAGCCGCGCCGAATCCATTTCCGATACCGCCATCGCCGCTGGCGAACAGGTGATGAAGCAGCTCGGCGCCATGAAGGCGACCGCCACGCAGGCAATGACAGGCGGCCTCACCGACGACCAGCGTGCGGCTTTCCAGAAACAGTACCAGGACCAGATGTCCTCGCTGCAATCGTTCGTGCGTGGCGCCGCGTTCGACCAGACCAACATCCTCGATGGCTCGCAGCAGCCCAATGGCGTCTCGTTCATCGCCGATGCCGATGCGACCCAGACGCTGACGCTGGCAGGCCGCAACTTCATGCCCGGCGGCGGTGTCATCACCGTCACGCCGTCGACCAGCGCGCTCAACACCACGCAATCCGCCGCCGACACCCAGAAGCTGCTGGATGAATCGATCACCAACATCAGCGACCAGCTCGCTTCCATGACGGCCGAGCGCAAGCGGATCGAGGCGCAGAAGGGGTTTGTCGGCAAGCTCGCCGACGCGCTCGCCGCTGGCGTCGGCCGCATGGTCGACACGGACGTCTCGGCCGAGAGTGCGCTGATCCAGGCCCTGCAGGTCAAGCAGGAGCTATCGGCCTCGGCGGTCAGCATCGCAAACTCGGCGCCACAGGCCCTTCTGCAGCTGTTCCGTCCGGTCTAGGCGGCCATGCTCAGCGAAATCCAGTTCGAGCAGGCCATTGCAGCCTTCGTGACGTTCTTTGTCGTTATCGATGCCGTCGGCGTCGCGCCTATCTTTGCCTCGCTCACCGCGCCGGGCGGCCGCGTCTACGCCCGCAAGATGGCTTTCAAGGCGACCTTCGTCGCCACACTGATCATGTTCTTCTTTGCCTTCGGCGGCCCGTGGCTGCTCGGCCATCTCGGCATCTCGCTGGATGCCTTCCGGGTCGCTGGCGGCGCGCTGCTTTTCCTGATTGCGCTGGAGATGGTGTTCGAGAAACGTCAGGCGCGTCAGAAAAGCCGCGCCGATCAGGTCCTGGCCGAAGAAGAAGCCGCCGGCCGGATCGACGACATTTCTGTCTTCCCCATCGCGATTCCGATGATCGCGGGGCCGGGCTCGATCGCCACGGCGATGATCTACATGCGGAATGCGGGCGGCGATCTGGTCGACATCGCGATCGTCAGCGGCGCCATCCTCGCCAACCTCCTGCTCGCCGGCCTGATCTTCCTCGCCGCCGGTCCGCTGATGAAGCTGATGGGCGATCAGGTCGCGGGCGCGATCACGCGCATCTTCGGCGTCATCCTGTCGGCGCTCGCCGTGCAGATGATGATCGTTGGTATCACGGGTGCATTCGGGATCGTGGTCCCGGTCAGCTGAGCTGGCGCCTGATCCGACCCAGGGCTTTCGCTCAGGCCGGATGCTCTTCCATCAGGTAGACG
>JANPNB010000059.1:0-2650 GCA_031427275.1 Alphaproteobacteria bacterium
GTGTAGGATAGTTGGGAGACTTCGATCCTGCGTCGCTAGGCGTAGGTTAGTCAACGTTGGGCTTTGTAGCCGTCTTCCTGTTGCTGCGGGCTCCACATCAGGATGGAGCCCCCCATGGGCGGGGGTTTGGTCTCAGCGGCGATGGCCACCGATGCTGTCAGAGCAGCACAGGTCAGGGCAAGGGTGGTGATCAGGCGCATGGGAACTCCAGTCTCAAAGCTTGGGCAGAATACGTCGCAGCGCCTCATCGGGCGAGGCCTGCTCCAGATGGATCAGCGACCAAATGGCAAAGAACAGCAGCGGCCAGCCGCGACCGCTGGCAAAAGCCCTTGCCACTTGGTCGGGACTACGCACCTGAGCCACCGCTTGGGTCTTGGCCACCGAGACGGCCAGTTCGGCGGCACGTGGCGCGATCCAGGCCTCGACCGGCACCGTAAACCCTTGCTTGCGCGCCCAGGGATCAGCCGCCGGGCAGACCCGCTCCAACCACTTGCGCACCAGCCACTTGCCATAACGCCCCCGCACCTTGAACCGGTCGGGCAGGGAGAAGGCGAAGATGCCGACATCGGGATCCAAGAAAGGCGTTCGGCCCTCAAGGCCATGCGCCATTAGGCATCGGTCTAGCTTAAGCAGCAGGTCATTGGGTAGCCAAGTCGCCACATCGCCCCATTGAGCCTGTTGCAAGCGGGTCAGGCGCGACGACCCATCGGCCTGCTCGCGCCAACGTTGCAGCACGAAGCGATCTTCGGGCCGAGGTTCTGCAGGTCGACCCCCGAGCCAAGCCGGTCGCATGCCTCGTCGATACCGGCCATAGCCGCCGAACAGCTCATCCCCGCCCTCGCCGGTCAGCACGACAGTAAGCGTGCCCTTGGCGGCCTGCGCCAACTTGTAGGTGGGTAGCGTCGCATAGTCGGCGGTGGGATCATCCAGCGCCCAGGCCACCTGCGGCAGGATGGTCCAGAAGTCTTCCTCTCCGAAGCTGGTCTCCCGCCAATCGAGATTGAGCGCACGGGCCACCCGCTCAGCCTGGGCCCGCTCATCCTTGGCTCCCGGCGAATCGAAACCGCACGTGAAGGCGGTAACCGGGCGTTCGTTCAGCCGCGACATCAGGGTGGCAATGGCGGCCGAGTCGATGCCGCCCGAAAGGAACAGACCATAGGGCACGTCGGAGCGTTGATGTACTCTGACACTATCCTCTAAGACAGCATCCAACTGCTCAATAAGCTTGGCCTCATCTGGAACCTGTCGCGGTGGTTCAAGGGGCAGTGTGTATCTAGTATCATAGCCGCGCAGCTCTCCGTCCACGACCTCGCAGATTTGACCTGGCCGCAGTCGCGTCACTCCCGGAAATATCGTTTGAGTTCCCAAGGTATAGTTGAGGTCCAACAACTCCTGAACTGCGTCGCCTTGCGCCTCCCGGCCCACGAGGCCTGCCTCAAGAAAAGCCCTCGGCTCGGAGGCAAATGACACCGCGCCCTCACGTTCCAACACATAGAGCGGCTTGATCCCACACGGGTCGCGCACCAGCCAGGTGCGGCCGTCGTTCCCGACTAGGCAAAAGGCATACATGCCGCGCAGGCGACGAAAGGCCGCTGGTCCCTCTAGGGCATAGAGGTGCAACAGCGGTTCGAAATCCGCGCTGGTCGAGAGCTTGTCCTTGAGATCGAATTCCTCGGTCAATTCGAGATAGTTGTAGATTTCGCCATTGCCGATGATCGTGCTGCCTGCGGCGTGCAGCGGCTGCCAGCCGCCCTCCAGGTCGATGATCGACAGGCGCGCATGGGCCAGCGAACCGCCGGTGATCGCCTCGACCCGCACACCGTCCGGCCCGCGATGGGCTAGGCTTTCGATCAAGGTTTGGGCCGATCCAGGCCCATGCAGTATTCCGGCTATCCCGCACATCAGATCGCGCCATAGTCGGCGAATAGCTGCCGCCACTGCGCCACCACGGCGGGCTTCGAGAATTCTCCGGCCACCCGTAACCGCCCCGCATCTGCCAACCGAGTCCTCAAGGCAGAGTCATCCAGCATGCGCCGAATGCCTCCTGCCAATTCAAACGGATTATCGATTGGCACCAATAGACCATCCTGCCCATCTCGGATCAGGGCCGCAGGTCCCTGGCTCGCCGCCGCAACGACCGGCAAGCCATGTGCCCAAGCTTGAATAACCACATTCCCCAGCGGTTCAAACCGAGATGGGAACACGCAAAGGTCGGCGGTGCGGTAGAGGGCTGATGCGTCGGTCCGCCAACCCAGGAACCGAACCCGACTGTCCACGCCCAGGGCCTGGGCCATGGCCCGCAGCTTAGCCTCCATCGGACCGACTCCTGCGATCCAGAGATAAGTCCCTGGCAGGGTCGCAAGGGCCTCAAGACTAACATCGTGAGCCTTTGATTCGTGCAGACGCCCCATGGACAATAGCAGTGTCGCATCGTTGGGCGTCAGGAGGCTAGCGCGATCAATCGGCTCTACTTCCGCCGGAGCGGCCGCGAAGTTCGGAATGTACCTCACCTTGCCGGCCGGCCAGCCTTGGCGCACAATCCAGTCGGCGATGTCCTCGGTATTGGCGACAAGCTCGTCGAACCCGCGATAATATTTGAGATTATAGTAGCCGCCCAACCTGCCGATCCGCGCCCACGGGCCCTTGGGTG
>JANPNB010000060.1:0-5985 GCA_031427275.1 Alphaproteobacteria bacterium
GGCATGCCAGCGACGCCGAGGAAGGCTTCAGGCGGCAGGCCGTGCAGGTTGAGTTTGCTCACTGTGCTGGCGGCGGCATTGAAGGCTTCACGCCAGCCATTGTTGGATTGGACCAGGTCGCCGACTTTCAGGCTCGGGTCATTGGAGGCGATCACTTCGCCAACCGCGCCACCGGCCAGGACCTCACCAATCTGGAACGGCGGGGTGTAGCTTTTCACGTCGTTCATGCGGCCGCGCATATAGGGGTCGACGGTCATCCAGGTGTTGCGGACCTGAACTTCGCCCGGGCCTGGAGCGGGCAATTCAACACTGACCAGATCGAAATTGTCAGCGGTGGGCAGGCCGTTCGGGCGGCTCTTCAGGCGGATTTCGCGTGAGGTGGTCATGGGGTTTCCCTGGAATTATGAGGGCTGTGGGAGCCATCAAACAGTTGTTTAACTGTTGGCGCAGGTGGCGTCGAGGCGGTTGCGGTGATAGGCGCGGTGGACGTTAAGTTCGGAGCGACCGATGACGGCAGTTTTGCGAGGCGGAGTGATTGGGGCCGGAGTATTCGGCGGCTATCACGCGCGGCAATATGCCAACCAAGCCGGTGCGATGCTGGCCGGGGTTTATGATCCTCTGGGCGACCGCGCTGCCGCGGTAGCGGAGGCCCATGGCGCCAAGGGATTCACCGATCTGGCGGCATTCTTTGCGGCGGTGGATGTGGTGACGGTAGCGTCTCCGGCGATCTATCACGCGGAAGGTGCGGTCGCGGCGCTGGCAGCGGGCAAGCCGATCTATGTGGAGAAGCCGTTGGCGGTGTCTCTGCGCGATGCCGACAAGATCATAGACGAGGCCAATCTTCGAAAGCTCGTGGTGGCGGCCGGCCATCAGGAGCGGGTGGTATTTCAGGCCATCGGCCTGTTCGATATTCCCGAGCAGCCGTTGCGGCTTGAGGCGGTGCGTCATGGCCCACCGTCGGAGCGGAGTTTGGATGTCTCTGTGGTTCTGGACCTGATGATTCACGACCTGGACCTAGCCTTGGCCCTTTGCAACGCCGGCCCGCTAAGTGCGGAGGCGGAGGGCAAGCGAGACTATAGTGGCGGCTGGGATCAGGCGCGTGCGGAGGTCAGCTTTGAGAACGGCTTTTCAGCGGTGTTCGATGCCTCGCGCATGGCCCCCGGTCGCAGGCGCACCATGAAGCTGGTCTATCCCTCCGGCGAGTTGGAGATCGATTTCCTGACCCGGGAGTTCCGTAACACCACCGGTTTCCCGCTCAATCGCGACTTCGCCGACACCCCCGGTGCCAAGGACCCTCTAGGCGCGAGCGTTGCCGGGTTCCTGGCCTGCGTGCGCGGCGAGGCGGCCAGGCCGATTGTGACGGCCCAGGAGGCCGCGCAGGCGCTGGACCTCGGCCTAGCGGTGGAGCAGGCGCTGGAGGCGAGTTGAGGCAGTTTATTGAGCCTAACCTCATTCGGCGCTAGCGTGCCTCCACCCAACCAAGGACTCCGCCATGACCACCGCCTATGACTTCGCGTTCAAGACCATCGACGGAGCGGCGCTGCCGCTGACCACGTTCAAGGACAAGGTGGTTTTGGTGGTCAATACCGCTTCGGCCTGCGGCCTGACCCCGCAGTATGATGGGCTGGAAAAGCTCTACACCGACAACAAGGACAAGGGCTTGGTGGTGCTGGGCGTGCCCTGCAACCAGTTCATGGGCCAGGAGCCGGGCACTGAGGCGGAAATCAAAGCGTTCTGCGAAACCCGGTTCAATATCGACTTCCCGTTGACCGCCAAGGAAGACGTCAAGGGCGACACGGCGCATCCGTTCTATAAGTGGGCGCTGGAGACCCTGGGCGAGAGCGCCGACCCTACCTGGAATTTCCACAAGCTGCTGGTCGGTAAGGACGGCAAGCTGATCCGTGCCTTTGGGCCGCGCACCGAGCCGCTGGCCGACGAGGTGACAGCTGCGATTAGCGCGGCGCTCTGATGCCTCACGACGGTCACCATCATCACGACGACGAAGGGCAAGACCCGCCTTCGGATATGGCGCTTCGGGTTCGGGCTCTGGAGTCACTGTTGGTGGAGAAGGGGCTGGTCGATCCGGCTGCCCTGGACGCCATTATCGAGACCTATGAGCACAAGGTTGGGCCGCGCAATGGAGCCCGGGTCGTAGCCAAGGCTTGGAGTGACCCGGCGTATAGGGCTCGGCTGATGGCGGACGCCACGGCGGCGATCGCTGAGCTCGACTATGAGGGTCGACAGGGCGAGCACATGGTGGTGGTGGAGAATACGCCCGCCGTTCACAACCTGGTCGTCTGCACCCTGTGCTCTTGTTATCCTTGGCCGGTGCTGGGCCTGCCGCCCACTTGGTACAAGTCCTCGCCCTATCGCAGCCGGGCAGTGATCGATCCGCGCGGGGTGATGGCTGAGTTCGGGACGAGCCTGCCCGCCGACACCGAGATCCGCGTTTGGGATTCCACCGCCGAGGTTCGTTACATGGTGCTGCCGGAACGTCCCGCAGGGACGGAGGGGCTGGACGAAGCCGCTTTGGCTGATCTGGTAACCCGCGACGGCATGATCGGCGTCACCCGCCTATGAACGGTGTCCATGACATGGGCGGTATGCACGGCATGGGACCAATCGCGCCGGAAGCCGACGAGCCGGTGTTTCATGCGGAATGGGAAGCCAAGGTCTTGGCGCTCAACCTCGCTTGCAATGTCGGCTGGAAC
Source organism: Alphaproteobacteria bacterium (assembly GCA_031427275.1). Classification (GTDB taxonomy): domain Bacteria; phylum Pseudomonadota; class Alphaproteobacteria; order Caulobacterales; family Caulobacteraceae; genus Phenylobacterium. The sequence goes on from JANPNB010000060.1 coordinate 2,712, forward strand.
ATCGACGCGGGCCGCCACCAGATCGAGCTATTCCCGCCTGCGGAATATCTGGCGATGACCTATTACCAGAAGTGGTTCCGGCGCACCGAGGAACTGCTGGTCAAACATGGTGGGATCACCACGCAGGAGCTGGCGTCGGGGCGGGCTGATCCCAAGTCCGAGAAGCTGTCGCCGCGCCTGAGCGCTGATCTGGTCGAGCCGATGTTGCGCAGGGGAGGGCCTGCCACCCGCGACGTGGCTGTCCTCGCCGCCTTCAAGCCCGGTGATCGGGTGCGAGCCAAGAACCTCAATCCGACCGGCCATACGCGCCTACCGCGCTATGTGAAGGGCCATGTGGGGGTCATTGAGCGTGGCCACGGGGTGCACGTGTTTCCCGACACCAATGCGCATTTCCAGGGCGAGAACCCGCAACATCTCTATTGCGTGGCTTTTACCGCTCAGGAGCTTTGGGGCGAGGCCGCCTCACCGCGCGACAAGGTCTATGTGGACATGTGGGAGTCCTATCTTGAGCGGGTCTGACCTGACAGAGGACGAGCTCGCTGCACTGCCGCGCTTGCCGTTGGACGCCGAAGGGCCGGTGTTCGCCGAACCGTGGCAGGCCCAGGCCTTTGCCATGGCGGTACAACTGCATCGTCAGGGAGTGTTCACCTGGACAGAGTGGGCCGCCGCGCTGTCGGGGGAGCTCAAGGGGGCCGAGGACGACGGCTCGCACTATTACGAACACTGGCAGAGGGCGCTGGAGGGTTTGGTCACGGCGCGAGGACTGGCGGCAGCTCCTGATCTGCACGCGCGCAAACACGCCTGGGAAGATGCCTTTCGACGAACCCCGCACGGGCAGCCGGTGGAGCTTTAACCCAAACGCCTCGCCCCTCAAATCTCCACAATTCGGCTGTGTTTGCGGGTGTCGCGCATCAGGACATAGACCAGCAGGGATGCCGATATCACCACGGTGACATAGGTGTAGAAGCCGCTTTCGTTGCCGTTCTGCTTGAACCATAGGGCCACGTATTCCGCTGTGCCGCCGAACAGGGCATTGGCGATGGAGTAGGGCAGGGCGACGCCTAGCGCGCGGACCTCGGTGGGGAAGAGCTCGGCCTTGACCACGGCATTGACCGACGAATAGGCGCTGACGATCAGCATGCCCGCGGTGGTGAGCGCGAAGGCCTTGGCGATGTCGTGGGTACCGGCCAGGGTGGAGAGGATGGGCCAGGTCAACAGTGTGCCCAGCACGCCGAAGGTCATCAGGATGGCGCGGCGGCCGATGCGGTCTGACAGGCTGCCGATCAGGGGTTGGATGAGCATGAAGATCAGCAGGCCGCCTGCGGTGATCAGGCTGGCCTGGTCCTTGGTGAAGCCCGAGGTATTGACCAGAAACTTCTGCACATAGGTGGTGTAGGTGTAGTAGCCCAGCGTGCCCCCGGCGGTGAGGCCGATGACGATCAGGCTTTCCTTCGGATGGCTGCCGATCAGGCCCCAGGTGGTGGCCCGCGCGCCGGTCTTGGCCTGGAAGGACGGGGTTTCGTCCATGCCGCGCCGCAGCCAGAAGACGGCGACAGCCAAGGCACCGCCGACGAAGAACGGCACCCGCCAGCCCCAGGCCTGCATGTCTTGCGGCGTCAGGACGGCGCTGAGGGCCAGGAGCAGCATCAAGGCCATCAGCTGACCGGCGATCAGGGTTGAATAGAATATACCCGACCAGAATCCGCGATGTTTGGAGCCCGACATTTCGGCCAAATAAGTGGCGCTGTTACCGTATTCGCCGCCCATACTGATGCCTTGCAGGATGCGGGCGATCACCAGAATGACCGGCGCTGCGACTCCGATCGTGGCGTAGCCCGGGCAGAGCGCAATGATCAGCGAGCCAAAACACATGAGGCTGACCGAGGCGACCATGGCCGCCTTGCGCCCTACGCGGTCGCCGTAGAGGCCCATGATCCACGCCCCCACAGGGCGGGCGAAGAAGCCGACGCTGAACACGGCCGCCGTGCTCAAGAGCTGGGCCGTACGGTCGCCCGCCGGGAAGAACACCTTGGAGAAATAGAGCCCGAAAGCCGCATAGACGAACCAGTCAAAACTCTCGACCAGGTTGCCCGCCGACCCGGCCAGGATGGAGCGCAGGCGTTTGACGCCTGTCTTGCTTGTGTCCGTCATGGGTTTCCTTTGCTTGACCGGACCCTAGGTTCGGGCCTTGTTGGGCAAAACACAATGTTCGATTGGGGAAGTTCATGACCACGCACTTTGCGCCAGCCCTTGAGGCCGTGGCCTTTATCCGCAGCCAGCGCATGGAAGGCCGCGCCAAGTGGCGGGCCCATGACGACCCGAGATCCGGCGGCGATTACAGTCTCTATCGTGGGGCGTGCGGGATTATCCTGGTGCTGCTGGAGCTGCACGCGGCGGGCAAGGATGACGGGGCTCTGGCCGAGGCGGTTGAGGCAGGCGAAGAGGTGGTCGCCTATCTCGCCAAGAAGGACTGGCTGTCGGTCAGCCCGTCGACCGGTTGGCCGGGCTATGCCTTTGCGCTGAATGAATTGGCGCAGGCCAGCGGTCGGGCGGACTTCAAGGCCGCCGCCGTGCGGTGCCTGGACATGCTGCACGCCCAGGCCAAGCCGCTGGGGGCGGGGATCGGCTGGATCGAGCCGATGCCGTTTTCCGACATCACCGGCTTTACCGGCGACCGCGAGATCTATGACCAGTCGGTGGGGGCGGCAGGCGCGGCGCTGGTGCTGCTCTATGCGCACGATAAGGGTCTGCATCCCAAGGCGTTGGAATGGGCGGTCGCGGTGGCCGAGCGTCTGCTGGAGGTGGCTGAGCCTAACCCTGACGGCCTGCGCTGGTTGATGATGAACGACATGCCGTTCCCGTTCCTGGCCCCGAATTTTGCCCATGGCGGGGCAGGCGTTGGCTATCTGATGACCCAGCTTTACCGCGCCACCGGGGAGGCCAAATACCTGCACGCCGCCGAGGAGGCCGCCCGCTATACGCTGAGCCGCGCCACGGCGTTCGGGTCGGGCAAGCTGGTCTGTCATACCGAGGATGTGCCCAAGCCGTTCTTCTATCTGGGGGCCTGCCACGGTCCGGCGGGGACCGGGCGGCGGTTGCTGGAACTGCTTGCCATCACCGGGCAAGCTCAGTGGTTGGAGGAGGCGCGGTCCCTGGTCGAGGGATTGATGGCGACCGGGGCGCCGGAGACGCGGTCTAAGGGCCTATGGAACAATTACGGCCAGTGCTGCGGCGACGCCGGGATCGGCGAGTTTGCCCTGCTGATGGCCGCGCG
>JANPNB010000061.1:0-4627 GCA_031427275.1 Alphaproteobacteria bacterium
CTGGAATTGCGGGGCGTTGAGAACGGACTTGGCCACGGGAAATCTCCTATGGCTTCACCCTATATGCTGGGCCGGGTATGTCAAGTGTAACATCGCCGAGCTTAGACACGAACGAAACAAGAACATAGCGAGTCCGATATGTCAAGTTTTTTTCGTACCTTCTAGGAACGTCACCCCAGGGCTTGTCCTTAAGGACCCCTTTAGCCAAGACCGCTGAGTGGCGCGGCTGGGCTGGGTTTTGTTCTGAATCTTAGTGCCAGCTGAGGGCGGCATCGGTTGAAATCAAATGGTGATGTCGCGAATATACTGCGGAACGGAAGTATACATTAGGGACATCCGGAATAGTAAGTCAGAATAATATTCATAATAAGGAAAATATTTACAGATATGGTGGAAATGTAGTCAAATAATAGCTCGATAATATATATATTAACCGTAATATACACGCCAAGTTAAGCGAAAATTATTCAAAAAGAGGTTAATTATACTATACACAAATTCTTAGACAACTATCTATATATTTGTTTCATCAAACCAATTCTCGGCCAGGGAGGCTGCGAAAGACGACATGATGAAGCCCACCTCAGACCAACTTTCGGTGCTGGCCATCGGCGCGCATCCCGATGACATTGAATTGGGCTGCGGTGGAACGCTGTCCAAACTCTCGCGCGCTGGTGCAAAAGTCCGGGCGATCGTCTTCTCAAAGGGGCGGCGTGGGGCTCTGTCCGAAGACGACCGAGAAGCCGAATCCTTGTCAGCCTTTGCCAAACTCGGTGTCACCGATGTGGCGATTTTAGACTTTGAAGACACCCGTCTCTCATTCTTCCTGAATGAGATGATCGAGACGTTGGATCGGCACGTTGCTGAAATGCAACCCGCACGGGTATATACAATGTTCCAGCAAGATCGACATCAAGATCATCGCGCTGTCTATGACGCCTCGGCCGTGAGTTGCCGTCAGGTTCCACAACTCCTTGGCTACGAAACGCCGAGTTCGTATCCCAACTTTATGCCGACTGTTTTCGAGCGCATCGACGATGATCTCAAGGCGAAGGTCGCTGCCCTCAACTGCCATCAGTCGCAGGGCACGCGGCTCTACATGCAAGAAGAAAAAATCCGAAGCGCGGCGAGTTTCCGCGGCTCTCAAGTCGACTTGGGGCCGTCTGAAGGCTTCATCCCCTACAAGATGGTTCTCTGAAGTTCACCCATGAAAACAGTCTATTTCTTAATCGTGGCGGTCGTTGCCTTTCTCTGGTTGGCTTCTCGTTGGCGCAGGCCGCCGAGCCGTGACTTCGCTTGCGTCGACGCCATTGTTCCGGCTTACAATGAGGAAGTGTGCATCGTCGACTCCGTCGAGATGTTGTTGAAGAACCGCTATCTGGCCCGAGTTATCGTCGTCAACGATGGTTCAACGGACCACACGGCAGCTATCCTTGATGACCTTGCTAACAAGCACGACCGGTTGATCGTGGTCCACCAAGCCAATACCGGTAAGGGTGGTGCGCTGATGGCTGGCATTGAGCGGGTCACTGCAACCTATGTGTTCCTAACCGATGCGGACACGCTGTTGCCTCCCGATGGAGATGGGCTGGGTTACATGGTTGCCGAGCTGCAAAGGGGCGCAGACGCTGTCGGCGGCATACCGTCTTCGAACCTGGTAGGGGCGGGCCTACTGCCGCACATCCGCGCGACAGTGAAGCTGCCAATGATCGTACTGAAGCGCACATTCCAACATATTCTGGGTGGCGCACCGTTCATCATCTCCGGGGCGTGCGGCATGTTTCGGACAGAGGTTCTGCGGGAAGTTCCGTTTACCGATCGAACCAAGGTTGAGGACCTCGACCTAACCTGGACCCTTATTGGCAAGGGCTATCGCGTCTCTCAGACGGCGCGTTGCATCGTTTATTCGCAGGAATGTAATTCACTTAGATCAGAATGGCTGCGCTGGCGTCGATGGATCATCGGCTATGCCGTTTGCATTCGGCTTCACCCGAACCTCATCCTTAGTCGATTTGGGATATTCAGCATTATGCCAATGTTCTTGGCTGTCATTCTGGGTATTGCAACGAGTACATTGAACCTCGGACCGAGCGTCTATGGGCTCGATGCGGTGAGTGTGGCGACCCACCTATTTCCCGTATTTTGGGTCATGGTCGTTCTCTTTCTTGGCCTCATCAGCGCGGTACATCACCGAAACCCCTGGCTTGTCCCGTTAGCACCGGCCGCCGTGCTCTACGTATTTCTATCCTATGCCCTGTGGATCATACACGGTATCCGCGGTCTGTTGACGGGCCAAGAGCCGCAGCGCGATAAGCCAGTGAGGTATGCTCATGTGGTGGGTTGAGGTGCGAGACTTGGGTCAACGCCTCGCGGCCACGAATCCGGCCGGCGAGACGCGGATCGATCCTGCGGCCTTGATCGAAGAAGGGGCGGTCTTGGATGACCGTCAAGGCCCCATTGTCATTGGTGCTGGAACCCGCATTTGCTCCGGGGCATTAGTGCGAGGCCCGGTGACCATTGGCTCAGACTGTCTGGTGGGAAATCAGTCGATGGTGCGCGGTCCCGTGATGATCGGCGACAGGGTCAAGATCGGCTTCTCCACGGAACTAAAGCAGGCACTGATCGCCGACGGGGTCTCGATTGGGCCCATGTGCTTTGTCGCTGATTCAAGGGTTGATGAGGCTGCCTATCTTGGCGCGATGGTGCGGACCTCGAACCATCGGTTGGACGGCAAGGTCATTGCTGTTCGTGATGGCGGCAAGGAGGTCTCCACCGGTTTGGATAAGCTCGGCTGCTGCATCGGTGCGCGTACTTCTCTGGGCATCCAAGTGATTGTGCTGCCGGGAAGGGTGATTGCCGCTGATAGCCTGTTCGAACCCAGGATCACGATTTCGCGCAATTACCCAAAAGGCCACTATCGGGTAAAACAAGATATCGAATCAGTTTGATCGAGAGAAAAGCCTATGAAGACACACACGCTTTTTTCCATGGGGCTGGCGTTGCTGGGAACCTTGGCAACAGCCAGTGATGCACTCACGCAGGAACGGACCTCTGATCCAGCGACACAAAGCCTCTCCGGCACAGTCGTAAATCAAGAATTCTCCAAAGGTCGCGGCTCGTTTCGGACGGCAGCATTGGAGTATCGGCTGCAGGGTGCCGACACGACCTTCCTCTTGACCCCCATCTATGGAGAGCGCGAGGCGGCAGGCACCAGTAAATCAGCCCTGGGTGTGGGGGCTACGGTCTACATGGATTGGGCCAAGCAGGTCTCTAGCCGGACCTATCTGTCGATTGCGGCGGACGAGCCAGTGTTTGCCCATACGGACATTGCGCAGGATCTAACCTTCCGCATCGCAGACAAGACCACAGCAACCATCGGCGGACGATGGGCCGAGTATTTTGGCGACCGCCAAGTTTCCTTCCTTTCGTTGGGTGCACGCCGTTACTTCGGAGGCGGCTCAATTGCCTACCGTGCCACGCGGACAGCACCGGAAGGCCAGTCAGCATTCTACGCGCACCTCCTGAACCTGTCGCTCAATGACAAAAAGGGGGAGGGCAAGAGTCAGATTTGGGCCAGTACAGGTGCCACCTCGCTGGACCGTGCCCAGTATGACGCCACCTTCTCAGGCAATGACCGCGCCTTTCTGATCCAGAGGATCCAACCGGTTTCTCGCAACCTTGCTCTCGTGGCGACGGCCGGAGTCGCAAAGTATGACATTCCGGGGGGTCACTTCAGCGGCACCAATCTGGGCCTTGGGTTCAAACTCAGCCTGGATTGAGACCGCGCATGGCATCTTGTTCCTGGGCCTGTGGGTCGGCCGGATCGGGTTGACCAGGGTGTTGGTGAGGGTTCTAGTTCCTCACCGGTCGGCGGGATGCCGGGCCAAGCTTGGGGAAACACCATGATCAAAGCCACGATCCTTGTCTTGGCCTTGATGTCTCTGCCGCTGCCGGTCGCATCACAGACGCCGCTGCCGACCACCTCGCCCGCCACCATCCCCTTGGCGGTGCAGTTTGACCTGCCTTCCAAAATAACCGGCCGGATCTACCGCATCTACGTCTCAAGGCCGGTCACGCCGCCACCGAAGGACGGCTACCCGGTGCTCTATGTGCTGGACGGCGACATCACCTTCGCTACGGCCTCTGGCCAGGTGATCTTGGCGTCCCTGACCGGCAAGGGTGCGAGCTTGGTGGTGGGGGTGGCCTATCCCAACTTCATCGCGACCACCACCTTGCGCGGGCGCGACCTGACACCCTCTCAGCCCAACGCTGCGGCCAGGGCGACCGGCGGCATGGGCAAGGCGGAGGACTATGGCGGGGCTGACGACTTTCATCGCTTCATGATGGAGGAACTGCGTCCGGTGATCGCGCAGATGAACAAGGTCGATGCGGACAACCAATCGCTGATGGGCTACTCGCTTGGCGGCCTGTTTACCCTGCACGTGATGTTCCACCACCCACAGGCCTATCGTTCGTATGTGGCGGGCAGCCCGTCGATTTGGTGGAACGATCGCGAGGTGTTGGGCGGTGAGAAGGCCTTTGCTGAGGCCGTGCGGACGCGCAAGGTTGCGCCACGTTTGCTGATCACGTCGGATCGTTGGGAGCAGGACGTAAACTCTCCGGAAAT
>JANPNB010000062.1:0-3067 GCA_031427275.1 Alphaproteobacteria bacterium
GCTCCATTCACGGCACCAAGGTCCAGAGATGTGATCACGATCGGGCGCAGCAGTTGGCGGCTCCACGCCCCACACCCAGTGATGACTTCGATGAATTCCGTCGCCAGCAGGCAGAATTCACAAAGATGCAGCACGAGGAGCAACGGAAGAATGCCTGGTTCGCGGTGCCGGCTTTGGCTCCCGTGGCGGCGGTGATGGGGTTGGAAGGCTTGGGCTGGGGTGCCGCGCGCGCTCTGGGGCGGATGCCCTGGCAGAACCGGAAGAGTGGGCCGTGGGATTTGCCGGCACCGCCGAAACCACCGCCGCGGCGGGGTGGTGATACGATTTCGGCTCAGATTGGACGGGCGATGCATGCGGACCTCAAGGCGTTGGTCGACAGCAAACCAGGATGGGAATCCAATCCGAAAGTCTTGGGGAAGGAAGGGAATAAACTGTACCCGGATGTGCGAACACCCGGTAATCGCTACTTAGAGTATAAGCCAGATACCCCATCAGGGCGGGCGGCGGGAGAAAGACAGGCTGGGGTCTATCGCGCGGCGACCGAACGTCCTGTGCGTGTCATCCGCTACAAGCCGAAACCACCACCATAGTGTGGCTATCTCTTTTGATCCTTCTGGAAGCGAAATCACTATGAGTTGGTCGGAGAGAACTTCGTGGCACGTTTGACCTATGTGAAGGCCATCAGTGAGGCGCTGGGGCCAATGGGGTTTGCACTGAGTGTGTGCAGATCACGCGACAAAGAATGGATACGGATTCGCGATGGTTTCGAGGATCGTATCGACCTGCAAGTCAGTTCGATCGGAGGCACGACCTGCAACGTATTCACGCGAGATCTGACGACTCTAGACATTCTAAGGAGGGCGGCACCGCCGAAATATCCGGGCTGGCACTATGCGGAATACACGCGCCTTGGTGAGCTGGTGGACGGGAATGATTTATGGTGGCGCGATGATCCCGCTGGACCGATTAAGGTCGTAGATCTGATCAAAAGCCATGGATTACCCTATTTTGAGTCGCTCCGAACGCTCGAAGACCAAGCCGAAAAATTTGGAATTGATGGCGGCAAACCCTGGCGACACGTACCGACGCTTCTGCAGTTGGCAGTCACACTCTGGCGGATGGAACGCGGCAGTGAGGTTTGCGAATTGCTGGCCAACCCCCCAACCGGTCCGATAAGCACGCCGTCGCCCGAGTCCTTGGCTCGTGCGGAAGCACTGAGGGCTTGGCTGGGTTGCGACGAAGGCAATATCCGGGGGGTCGACGATGGTTCGTACTGATCTCGATGCGGCATTCAAGCATGTCGTAGAAACGACCGCGGCTCGCTTGAAACCTCTGGGATTTAAGAAGAGCCGCGCCACATTCCGCAAGCTGTGCGACGGTAATTCCGGGCTCATAGAATTCCAACGAAGTCTCGCCAATACGCGCGAGAAGGTGTCGTTCACGGTGAATTTGGCGGTGGTTTGCGGGCGGCTGCTTGATCGCGAGTATCAATCCGTTGAACGTGCAGGTGCCCTACATGGTCACCTTCGGGAGAGAATTGGCACCTTGCTGCCGGCACAGACCGATACTTGGTGGGTCATTGAGGCGGGGACTGATGTAGCGGCCTTGTCGCTCGAGGTTGCCGGGATCATTGAGACCATCGGGGCCCCCTATGTTGAGCGCCATATTCACACCGAGGACCTCATCGCGGCTTGGAAGGCTGGCAAATCACTCGGAACTGGCGAATTTACGCGGCTACGGTACTTGGCCGAGTTGTCGGGAGATGAATAGTGATGGTTCCGGTCGGCGAAGCCTGCCGCCAAATTGAGGATCGCGGGTTGCTTACGCGAGATCGGGCCGATCACGCTGAGCGGACTATTTCCAAGGTGAGCGCGGTGCTAGGGCGCGAGCTTCCGAGGGATCTGGTGGATTTCTACCGGGAGCGGGTGGCCAGCATTGGTGAGTTTCCGGCGATTGCGCCGACTTGGAATGAGCGGATGGGGTGGCGTACGGGCGACGCGCTGATCACCGAACTGGCTCATGTTCAGGCGGTGCCGATCTTCTCTGATGGGTGTGGCAACCTCTATGGGTTGGATTTGGCGTCGGGCGACGGGACTCCGGCGGTTTACTTTTTTGACCATGAGCGAGGGTTTGAGAAACCGGAATATGCGGCAGGGTCGTCGCTGGGCGCATTCCTGTTGCTATTGGCCGATCATGATCGCGCGCTCGACGAAGGCTGGCCTGCCAAGTGGGAGCTGGCGATTGATTCCGGTTTGGAGAGGTGTCCGCGCGCTCTGGCGATTTGGGGGCGGGGTGAGTGATTGTGTATTCGGGATGGATTGGATTGAAAATGTCTCTGAAGACTCTTCCCTTTGACGGGGCCGATGCGCTGGATACGCCTGAGGAGCAGGCGCTGCTCCGGGCTGAGGCCTTTGCCAGTGGGGATTCTGCGGTCGTGACGGCAGCGCTGGGGATCATTGCGCGAGCGCGTGAGAATGCCCAAGTGGGCTTGGACTTGATCAATCGTAGTCTATAAACTACTAATGTGTTTGAACTCAAACAAGCCGAGGTCTTTCGCAAATGGCGTCTGGGGCTCAGAGACGAGCGAGCTCGTGCGATTAAAGCCTCCCGCCTGGATCGTCTCGCATTCGGGCTGGCTGGAGATGTTCAATCTGTCGGGCAGGGCGTGAGTAGTTGCGGATTCACTATGGCCCTGGCTACCGGGTCTATTTCCAGAGGCGGGGGAGCACTTTGATCGTCCTGCTCTGCGGTGGTGACAAGAGTACACAGGCCAAGGACATCAAGACCGCAATCGGTTTGGCTGACGCATGGAGTAACGACGATGGCTGAGACCCTAACGACCTATGATCCCGCCGAAGATTTGACCACCGATCTAGCCATCGGGACCTTTATGGCTGAGGCGTTTGAGACCGGTGACAGCGGCTATATCGCGCACTCGCTCGGGGTAGTGGCACGGGCTAAGGGAATGACGCAGATTGCGGCCCAGACGGGTCTGTCGCGCGAGCAACTTTATCGTTCGTTCAGTGCGCAGGGTAACCCGACCCTGAAGACGACTTTGACGGTGATG
>JANPNB010000063.1:0-2307 GCA_031427275.1 Alphaproteobacteria bacterium
TTCTGGCCTGGATAGACTGGCAGGCGAGCAAAGGCCGCGTCCAGGGCCTCGCGGTTCTCAATCACATCGCGATAGGCAATGACCAGATAAGCCGCCCTCGCCTCCAGCGGCGCGCGCAGCTCAATACGCGGCGCGGTCTGCATGGCGCGCCAGATCAGCGGCGGGGTCATGCGTTCGCCGATCTTGCTGGACTCGGCCTCCACCACGATTGTTCGTGTGAGATCAAGCCTGTCGAGCGCTGCAACCAACAGACTCTCAAACATCTTCTGGCTCGGCTGCGCGCCCATGCCGCCAAACAGCGACCCGCGATGGTTGGCTAGACCCTCCAGGTCCAGGGTCTGCACCCCACGCGCCGCCAGTCGCCCCAGAATCTCGGTCTTGGCGGTGCCCGTGTGGCCGTCCAACAGCACTAATTTGAACTCAGCCGCGCCGTCATAGAGCCGCTCCTTCACCGCCCGGCGATAGGTCTTATAGCCGCCCTCCAACAGGGTCACCGGCCAACCCACCTGGCTAAGGATGGTCGCCATGGCGTTCGACCGCTGCCCGCCCCGCCAGCAATAGATCAGCGGGCGGAAACCAGCTGGCCGTTCCCTCAGGCCCGCCTCCAAATGCTTAGCGATATTGCGCGCCACATGCGCCGCCCCGATCCGCCGGGCAAGGAACCGTGATTCCTGCACATAGATGGTGCCCACCTGCTCCCGTTCCGCATCATCCAACACCGGCAGGTTCTCGGCACCGGGCAGGTGATCCTCTGCGAACTCGCCGGGGCTGCGCACGTCGATTATCGCGTCGAACCGGGCCAGAGCCTTGGCGTCCACGTCCTTTGTCAGGGCTATCGTCATGGCTTTGAGTTAGCATTCAATGCGGACAGGTGGCGAGCGGAACGGAACGTCCCACTCAACACAAAGCTCACTAAGGACACAAAGGCCACGAAGTGGCGTTCAGTCCTTGGCTCCGGGGAAGCAGGAAATTCGATCTCCTTAGTGTCCTTTGAGACCTTCGTGTACTTCGTGTTGAAATAGGGCTTCGCCCCCACCTACAGCCTAAGGCCACACCATGCTCGACGCCGTTCGTCTGACCTCCCTCGCCCATGGCGGCGGCTGCGGGTGCAAGATTGCGCCTGCAGTCCTACAGGAAATCCTCGCCAAGATGCCGGCTGCGGCGGCCTTCCCCAACCTGTTGGTCGGCACGGAAACCTCCGACGACGCCGCCGTCTGGCGTCTGAACGATGAGCAAGCCCTGGTGGCCACCACGGACTTCTTCATGCCCGTGGTCGATGACCCCTTCGATTTTGGCCGCATCGCCGCCACCAATGCGCTGTCGGACATCTATGCCATGGGCGGCACCCCGATCCTGGCGCTGGCCATTGTCGGCATGCCCATCGACAAGCTGTCGCCCGACACCATCGGCCAGATTCTGGCGGGTGGAGCCTCGGTCTGCGCCGCCGCCGGCATCCCCGTCGCGGGTGGCCACTCCATCGACAGCGTCGAGCCGATCTATGGCCTAGTCGCCCTAGGCCTAGTCCATCCCGACCGGGTACTGAAGAACAGCGGGGCTAAGTCGGGCGACGTGCTGATCCTCACCAAGCCGCTGGGCGTGGGCGTGCTGAGCGCGGCGTTCAAGCAGGAGAAGCTGGATGCGGTGGGCTATGCAGCGCTCATCGCCACCACCACCCAACTCAACACAGTGGGCCGCGATCTGGGCAGCCATCCCGGTGTACATGCCATGACCGACGTTACAGGCTTTGGCCTGCTGGGCCATGCCCTTGAGATCGCGAGTGGCAGTGCGTTGACGGTAGAGCTGGATGCCGCAGCACCGTCCATGCTTCCGGGCGTCAAAGACTTAGCTCAGGCCGGAGTCCGCACCGGCGCGGCCGTCCGCAACTGGGCGAGCTATGGCTCCAGCATTGTCGGGGCCGACGCCCTGCCCGATTGGCATCGCGACTTGCTTTGCGACCCACAGACCAGCGGGGGATTGCTAATCGCGGTTGCGGCTGAGCTGGCCGATACGTTGCTAGCATATGTTCAGACCAAGGGCTTTGAGTATGCGGCTGTAATCGGCAGGTTGAAGACCGGCCAACCAGAAATAGTATTGGCGATCTAAGCGATCATCAAAGACTGTCTAAATAAACTGGCATCATGATCACTAGATTCGGACAGCTTCAAACCAAGTCGTAGGCAACATAACAAGCGTTGCAATAGCGTTTTCGCAGGTCAGGTCACACTTGAGCGTCCACGAGGAGTTGGTATAGCCGAAGCTGGACGCCATGTTGGGCACACCGCTGGACATCAGGCCCTTGTAGCTCAT
>JANPNB010000064.1:0-1581 GCA_031427275.1 Alphaproteobacteria bacterium
ATTGCTATTGGCCACATAATCCCGCCGCAGAGTCGAGGGCATGGACTCCCCGGGCAACAGGCCAGGTGCGGGCGTGCCTGCCACCACGTCCCAGTCACAGGCAGACCGCGCGCCATCCAGCATGTAGATGCGCGCCGAGGCTGCCAACGGCCCGAGCCCCGACACAGGCGCACAGGCCTTGGCCTTTGCCTCACTCACATTTGGCGTGGCGGTGATGTCAGCATATAGCACCTCGCCATGGCGATCGGCGACGATGGTATTGACCCAGGGGATGCCCAGGCTTTGCTCAATGATGGTCTTGATCTCACCCGCTGACTTGGCGCGCGCGATATTGAGCCACGTGTCGCCTGACCGGGTGTTGTTCTTATTGGCGTCCTTCAGCGCATAGGCGACCTTGTCGGACCACTTCACACCGACCTGGGGCATCACCACCATCGCCCCATAGTTCGAGCCAAAGACGGTGCGGATGCGCGGGGCGGCCTCACCCTTAACCTCCACCGACAGCGTCTTGCGGCTCATCGGCACTGAGGTTCCGTCCACCAGATAGGCGGTGGGGTCTTTGGGATCCAGGGTCAGCTCAAACACCGTGAAGTGGCGATCGGTCGAGACGGTGTGCGTCCAAGCCACATCATGATTGAAACCGATGGAGATGCCCGGAGCCCCAGCGATGCTGACGCCCATGGTATCCAGCTTGCCGGGAACCGTCAGGTGCAGTTCGTAGAACCGGTTAGTGGTGGCCCAGGGGAAATGGGGATTGCCGAGCAAGATGCCCGACTTGTTGGCCGTAACCTCACGGCCAAACGCCCAACCGTTTGATCCCAAGCCAAAGGTTGCTGGCTCAACCGGAAACCCGAGCGCGGCCAAACCAGCTAGCGCGGGCACGGCGGGCGGCGCCGCCGCCGTGACCTGACGCAACCAAGCGCCGCCACTGGCCTGAACCATGCGCTCCTCATTTAGAGCCAGCATGTCATCCAGATTAACTGCCCGCACCCAGTCGCCTTGGCACCCAACGGGGCGCAGGCCCACCGGATGGTCTCTCAGGAACCGGTTGTAGCCCGCGACGTAGCCTCGAACCAGATTCTGGTAATCGGGCGAGGCCTTGGCGAAGGACTTGCGCAAGGTCGGAAGGTCTAGATACGACTTGAAAAAGACGTCGCTTTCCAGATTGGCAACCTCTGAAAACGCCACCGTGGTCTTAGCCTCTGCGCCGAAGTATTTCGAACGCTCACCCGAAACCGTCACCACCTTGTCGGCGATCAGGCAGAGATTGTCCTCCAGGTAGGCGTAGGCTTGGCCGTAACCGACGCTGCCGTAGTCAGCCCCTGAGATATGCGGGATACCGTACTGCGTCCTGGCGATCTCGACCTTGTAGCCCGCGGCCAGGACCGGGGTAGAGCTCGCACCCATCAACAGAATTGAGGCGTAGATCGCAGCTGTTGCCCTAGACATAGCGTTCCCCTGCAGCGCGTGGAGCCGCGACGGGCTCTTTCCTGGGAAGAGCCCGTCGCTGAACTCAAATATCCTTGTGCGGCAAGTCCATGGGCTCTGGCTCATGGCCTGTGACCACAATGCCCTTACCCA
>JANPNB010000065.1:0-4530 GCA_031427275.1 Alphaproteobacteria bacterium
CAGCCGGGCTGCGAAAATCTAGGCTCTTGACGGTCAGCATTCCATGGCTGGTCGAGTCATTCTTTGCCCAATCTACCGCGCCCTGGAATTGCACATGGCCCTGAGCGGGCGAGCCAACCATACTGGCCAGGGGTGACAAGGCCGCCGGCTGTAGACCCCCGTCAGCAAAAATCAGGTCGCCGGTGTCGAGGAGAATTCCACCAATCCCTGTGGTGCCATCATGACTAAGTTTCGCTTCAGCGAGCGCCCGCCCGGCGGTGTCACTTAGGGTAAAATCGCCACGCCAGATTTGCGACTCCAATTGGGCAGTTCCCCGGGCTCGAAGGGGGCGAAACCGCATAGCCTTTGCCGTGTCGCTAAGCCGCGCTGCCGCAATCTGGGTCGACAGGGCGAGATTTCCATTTCGCGATTCTGCCAGCAAGGTCCCGGAAACCTCGCTCGCCTTAGCCTCCAAGAATGGGACTTGCGCGGTGACATCCTTAAGCGAACCGCTTATTCGAAGAGCGCCGCCTCCTGCGGTGACCAGCGGCCCGCGGGCCGGGCAGAGCTTGCCTGAAATAGCCTGAAGATCGTTGGCTCCTAGTTCAAGACGGCCAACGCTTATCTCTGCGCACCGGTCGGTGACTAAGGTCAGGCTGTTGGATGCCAGTTGGAAGGTGCCGGAGACATCGGCCGCAGCGGCTTCCGCAGGCCCGAAACTGCCCTTGGTGACCAGGCTGAGTTGGCCGGTGATGTTGCCGCCCGACTGTTGGTAGCGTGCCACCGTCAAGGCGGTCGAGGGTAAACTCCCTCCGGCCGTCGTCACCGCAAAACGCCCGCCACCCTGCGCATAAATAGGGCCGCTCAAACCCCTAACCTCTGTCAGTCCTCCATTGTCCGGGCGAATTTGAATGGGGCTGGAAAGGGTGAGCGTGAGATCAGAACCTTGCAGCCCCATTCTGACACCGGGCGCGGATATTCGAACGGCCGCCAAGGCGCGTTTAAGCCCTGCATCGGCGGCTGTGTCGCCGGGTGTCGGGGAACCTAGTCCACGCCAGCCACCCTTGGCTGCTGCAGACCCCATAAAGTTTAACATCAAACCATTTTCGGAGAACTGGATCGGTCCCTGAAGCGTCAATGAGAGACTTTCAAGGCTGCCATCAGATCGCGTCGTCAGGGTACGCGCGGAACTTTGCGTCATCAGGATCGCGCCAAAGACGTCACCTCCGCCACGCGTCCAGATCAAGTTGGTGGCTTGGATGCGGTTGCGAACATTTTCGCTGCGGATGGCTCCCGAACGTCCGACCCGGGCGTGAGTGACGAGATCACCGCTGCCGCGCACATCAAGCCGCTCGAGTGTCCCGGTTGCCGAGCCCTGGAAGCTGATAGACTGGGTCAAGTCATCAAACTGAACCGGCGTCGTCGCCACCGACTGGGCGGCGGAGGTCAATTGCAGGCTGACGGCACCATTTGCAGTTTTGTGCACCATATCCGGATATGGAATTTGACCTGCCAGTCGCACCTGCGCCGCCTGCGCGGATACGGACGAGAATTGCGCTTCACGGCTTTGCGTTTCGGCCGCTATGGCCAGACGATCGCCGAAACGAACGAGATGCAGCTCACTTCGTCCAATCTGGGCTTGGAATGTGGGGTTCTTTAGACGGGTTGGGTCAATGATGAGGTCAAGCCGGTCCAGCTTACCTTGGCGAAACTGACCATTCGCCCTGGCTACCAGAGCTCCAAAGTCGGTGGCTAGATGCAGGACGCCGTCCTCCAGGATGATTTCGGGCGGCTTTTGCGAAGGGTCTGGAGACAGCTTGAGCAGACGCTGAACCAGTGGGTCAAGTGACCCCAAACTCAAATGTCCGGCATGCCACCGGCCCTTGAGCCGGGGATGGATCAGATGGATAGAGGTGACGTGAACGGATTTTCCCGACCAAGGTAACGGCAGGCCATATTGAACCTGCACCAAGTCTGCGGTCAGGTCAGGGTCGTCGGCGGGACCAATACGCAAGGTTCCCGAAAGACCGTTGGGACCAAATGCCTTGAATGCGATCTCAGACTCGACGCCTTGTTGCCGCAACCAGCTTGTCACAAGCTCTCGTGCCAGGATGCGACGTTCCAGATAGGACACGCCCAGGGCCACTCCGGCAGCTAGGACAACAGCCAAGCCCAGCCAACGCCACGGGCGACGCAGCTTGGTGGGTGGGGCGGGTCGAGGCTGTTTCAAACGCTAACCTGCTTCGGACAAGCCCTGAGCATGACCTCAAATCCCGTCCGAAGCATGGCGTTTTTAGAGTCCGCCGAGTGAGGCCAGCGCCACCCCGCCATCGACAGCGATGGTTTCGCCCACCACATAGTCCCCGGCCCGGCTGGCCAGATAGATTGCGGCGGCCGCCATATCCTCGTCGCGACCGATGCGGCGCGAGGGAATGCGCTTGGCAATGGCATCGCCCTCATCGCGGGCCACCTTGTTCATCTCTGAGGCAAAGGCACCAGGCGCAATGCCGGTGACGTTAATTGCATCATTGATCAGGGTCGCGGCCATCCGGCGGGTCAAGTAAATCAGGCCGGCTTTCGATGCGTGATAGCTATAGGTTTCCTGCGGGTTGAGCCGGATGCCGTCGATCGAGCAGATGTTGATCACCTTGGCGGGTTGATCGCGACTGGCAGCAGCCTTCAAAGCCCCATGCAGGGCTTGGGTCAGGAAGAACGGCGACTTCAGGTTCAGGTCCAGAACCTTGTCCCAACCGCTTTCTGGAAATTCGTCGAAGGCAGCGCCCCAGGCGGCTCCGGCATTGTTGACCAGGATGTCGAGTTTGGGTTCCAAATCGTTGTAGCGCTTGGCCAGCATCCGCACCCCTTCGACCGTGGAAACGTCCTGCGGCAGAGAGATACATTCGCGCCCATCCACTGAAAGCTCTGCGGCAACGTCATCGCAGACGCCCGCCTTGCGCGATGAGATATAGACCTTCGCCCCCTGCTCGAGGAAACCCTCGGCGATCATCTTACCTATTCCGCGCGAGCCGCCAGTCACCAGGGCAATGCGCCCTTTCAGAGAAAACAGATCCAATGCCATAACGACGTCCCTTTATCTTTGTGTTGGCTCTCTCTTAGACCGGCGCAGCCGCCGCGCAAACCCGGCGCAGTTTTGACTCGCGCGCTGGGTTGCCCACCTATAAACAACTGTTTGAATCCGCCCCCCGAGAGGCGGCCCAATTTCCCTAGTCGAGGATGCCCAAATGACCGCCATCAACCCGGTGACTGACCTTTCGCTGGACGGCGATATCGCCGTCATCACCTTGAACTCGCCGCCTGTGAACGCCCTGTCGGCCAAGGTCCGGGAGGGGCTCTTTGAAGGCTTCAAGGCCGCCGGTGCCGATCCTGCCGCCAAGGCCATTGTGCTGATCTGCGAAGGCCGCACCTTTATCGCTGGAGCCGACATTACCGAGTTCGGCGGTGCCATGGCCGGGCCAAGCCTCACCGACGTGCAGAACATGATGGAAAACTCCCCCAAGCCGGTGATCGCTGCGATCCACGGCACGGTGCTGGGCGGCGGCCTAGAGGTTGCCCTTTGTGCTCACTTCCGTGTGGCGGTGCCTTCGGCCAAGTTCGGTCTGCCGGAGGTCAATCTGGGCCTGTTGCCAGGTGCCGGTGGCACCCAGCGCCTGCCGCGTGTGGTCGGCCCTGAGCGCGCCTTGGAAATGATGACCACCGGTCGTCACGTTCCAGCCAAGGAAGCCCTAGCCGGTGGTCTGACCGACGCCTTGGTCGAGGAAGGCCAGCTGCGCGACGGTGCCTTGGCTTTTGCCCGCAAGGTGGTGGCCGAGGGCCGCAAGCTGACCCGCATCCGCGATCAGAATGAAAAGGTCGAAGCCGCGCGCGGCAAGCCGGAAATCTTCGCCGACTTCCGCAAGGCCAATGCCCGCAAGTTCCGCGGGTTCAAGGCTCCGGAATCCAACATCCAATGTATTGAAGCTGCTGTGAACCTGCCCTTCGAAGAGGGCATCAAGGTCGAGGCCAAACTGTTCGCCGAGCTTATGGCTGGCAGCCAGTCGGCGGCCCAGCGCTATTCCTTCTTTGCTGAGCGCCAGGCACAGAAGATCCCCGATGTGCCGGATGATACCCCGCTGATCCCCATCAAGAAGGTCGGCATTATCGGCGCCGGCACCATGGGCGGCGGCATCGCCATGAACTTTGCCAATGTCGGCATTCCGGTGGTGATCGTCGAACAACAGCAAGAGCCTCTGGACCGTGGCCTAGGTATCATCCGCAAGAACTATGAGCGCACCGCCTCGCGCGGCGGCATCACCGCAGCCCAGGTGGAAGAGCGCTGCGCCCTGATCACCGGCTCACTATCGATGGAAGACAGTTTTGCTGACGTCGATCTGGTGATTGAGGCGGTGTTCGAGCGTATGGACATCAAGAAGGACATCTTCACCAAGCTGGACGCCATCTGCAAACCCGGTGCGATCCTGGCCACCAACACCTCGGGCCTCAACATCGACGAGATCGCCTCCGTGACCAAGCGTCCGCAAGCCGTCATCGGCC
>JANPNB010000066.1:0-8482 GCA_031427275.1 Alphaproteobacteria bacterium
CGACCGGGACATTCGACGCCGGTAGATTGGGCAAGGCCGCCAGCAGGTCATGCAGCTGTTGGCTGGCCTGTTTCTCTGCCTCGGCCTGCGCGCCCAGCGTGGCCTTGAGCGTCTCGACTTCAGCCATCAGGCGCGCCGCCTCAATCTCATCCTTCTTGGCCTTGGCCTGACCGATCAGCTTGGAGATTTCGTTACGCTTGGCTTGCGCGGTTTCCAGCACGGTCTTGGCCGCACGGAGTTGTTTATCCAGCTCAACCGCCTGCGCCGCGGCTCCGGAGCGCCCCTTCGCAGCCCAGGCTTTCTCGTAGAGCTCAGGGGTTTCGCAAAGGGCTCGGATGTCGTGCATAGGGTCCGCCGTGATGTTGACGACTTTCTCTAGGCCGCGTCGGCTCAGGTGCCAACCTGCTGCGGTGCCTGAGTGGGTCGTCTCACTAGCATTGTCAGTAAGTTTGGTTACCAATGCCAGGAACAGGGGACAGCCAATGCACAGAATAAAGATCGGCGCGGCAACGGCGGTGTGGCTTCTTTGCGCATCGACAGCCGGTGCGGCAGAACCCCCGACCGTTAAGTTCAATTGGGCCGGAGAGACATTTGCTGCCCCCATTCCAGCGGGATATTGCGTCCCCACCGGAGCCTACATCGATTTGGCCGCGACGGTCGCCAAGGCAGAGGTCGACAACGAAACTTTGGTGACGCTGTATGATTGTGCGGCCATGTCGGAAAAGCGGATTTCGGCTCGCTCGATCTTGATCAAGGGCCAACGCAGGGCCGTCGGTGATCATGTCACTCGCGCCCAGTTGCTAAACCAGTTCAAAACCATGCCCAAGAGTGATCTGGCGTCGGCACTGGCCACCCAGCCGGGGGCAGTTAAGGACGCGAAGGGCAAGGACGCCGACATAGACTTCAAGATGGACATGACCCTGCAGCCCGTCGCGGCCGACGACTTCGGCGTCTATGTGGCCGGCTTGCTCAAAATGCAGACATCAAAGGAAGCCAAGGCGGTCAGCGTGGCCTTTGCGATCACCGCCATCAGGACCCACCCCCTGTTGTACTATGTGTTCAATCAGGGAACGAGCGTCAGCGATATCGCCGCGGCGTTGGACGAAACCAAAGCCGGCGTCCGCGCTCTGGTCGCGGCAAACGAGCCAGGGACCTAAACCGCGACGATATCGGTACTGGCGTCTTCGCGTTTACGGCGCAACTCGATCAGCTTGACGCACCAAATCGAGATTTCATAGAGCAGGATGATCGGCGCGGCCAACAGGGTCTGGCTGATTGGGTCTGGCGGCGTGACCACAGCTGCCACGATGAAGATGCCGACGATGGCATATCGGCGTCCCTCCGCCAGCATCTTGGCATTCACGATCCCGGCCAGCCCCAAAAGCGTCAGCACCACCGGCAACTGGAAGCACAGCCCAAACGCCAGCAACAGCGTGGTCACGAGACTGAGATAATCTGAGACCTTGGGCAACAACTCCACCGAGATCGCGCCAACGCCAACGATCTGCTGCGATAGCGAGAACCACAATACAAACGGCAGGATCATATAATAGACGAGCGCCGCCCCGGCGATAAACAGGGCCGGAGACGCCAACAGGAACGGCACGAATGCTCGACGTTCGCGCTTATAGAGGCCCGGAGCCACAAAGCCATAAACCTGCCAAGCCAGAACGGGGAACGTAACCACCACGGCGCCAAAACCCGAAAGCTTGAGCTTGGTAAAAAAGAACTCCAGGGGTGCTGTGAAAATCAGCTTCAGGTTCTGACCGGCTACGCTCGGCACCTCTTTCAACCCGACCAGAGCCAAGAACAGGTCAAAGGCACCGCCGGACTTCACTTGACCAGCAGGGGTCGGCTTGATGTGTAGGAACTGGAGTATGCCGTCGATAAAGCCAACGTGGGCCTGTGTCGCCTCGGCCGCGCGCTGCGCCGCAAGCAGTTGAGCCGCAATCTCATAGGGATGTAGCAACAGGTAGTAAATCTGGGTCGCAAAGCCGAAACAGACCACAAATCCAACGGCAAGGGTTCCGACGCAGACAATCAGCCGCTGTCTAAGTTCGATCAGATGATCGAGCAAAGGCGCGCGGGATGCCTCAATCTCCTCCTCGTGGGTCTCAGTCACGCCACGGTCCCCGCCTTGGGCTTGATGACGCGTTTGGCGGCGGTTTTGGTAGACACCGCCTTGGCTGTGGCGCGCGGTTTGCGCACCTTTGGCTTCGGCGGCGCAACCTCAATGATCGTGGGTTCTGCTGCCGTCACAAATTGATGGCTCATGGGCGGATGGAATTGAACGCCACTCTCCTGGAGACTGCTGCCGATGTCGTCGAACATCCGGCTCATATCGGCGCTGGCGGCGTCTTGGGTGGCCTGATCAGCCAACTGGCCGCGGCGCATGGCATCCACTTCCTTGCGCAACTCATCAAGCTCAGATTGCCGCGCCATCTCATCGAAGCTTGCGCGAAACTCCGAGGCCATGCCACGCAGTTTTCCGACAAACTGGCCGATTTTACGCAACATCAACGGCAGGTCCTTCGGACCCACCACGATCAGCGCAACAATGGCGATGACAATAAGTTCTGTCCCGCCGACTTCGGGGAGCATGCCCTGATCCTAATTGTGAGAACTACGCCCGACATACGGGCGTAGGGGTAGAGTCCAAAGCTTAGCTACGCGCGTCGTCTTTTTCACGCTCGGCCACCGGCAATGGGGCTGTCGTCTTGTCGGCGGCTTGAGAGTCTTCCTTCAAACCATCACGAAACGCGCGAATGCCCTTGGCCGCATCGCCCATGATGCCTGAAAGCTTGCCCCGGCCACCGAAGAACAACAGCGCGACCACCGCGACCAACAACCAATGGATGGGTTGAAATGCGCCCATATCGAAACTCCTACGCCTCTGCGCCCATCAGAGCGCGTGCAGAACCAAATCTGAGCCTCATATAGTCTGTGCCAGGGCTCTCGCCAATCCGATACGCAGGATTGAGGCTATTCCATCGTCTCGCCCAGGAAATCAGTGTGAAACTCTGGCGACGCGACATCATCGTCCAGTGGATCTTCATCCGGGCCGAGTTGGCTGGGATTGGGCAGTGCGAAGTCGGCGGGAAGGTCCATGCTGAGCAGGCCAGCCGCCTTCATCTCGGTCATGCCAGGTAGATCGCCAAGCGCGGCAAGCCCATAGTGTTCCAAGAACGCATCGGTGGTGCCGTAGGTGACGGGGCGGCCCGGCGTGCGCCTACGTCCCCGCATGCGCACCAGTCCCAGTTCAAGCAACACGTCGAGAGTACCGCGACTGGCCTGAACGCCGCGCACCACCTCAATGTCCGCGCGGGTCACTGGCTGATGATAAGCGATGATGGCCAGCGTTTCCTGAGCGGCGCGCGAAAGCCTGCGCGGCTCGTCGCGCTCCTCAGTCATCAGGAAGGCCAAGTCTTGCGCGGTCTGAAAACGCCAGCGATCGGCGACACAGGCCAACTCGACACCGCGACCGCCGTAGCGCGCCGCTAACGCCGCAATTCCAGCCTCAACATCAGAGCGCTCTGGCAAGCGCTTGGCCAGGTCATCCAAGCTCAAAGGCCCGGCGGCAGCAAACAACAGCGCCTCGATACGCCGTTCGGTATCAAGCTGATCGGGAATACTCACCTGATCGTCTGTCACGTTGGAACCCCCCGTCTCGCACGAAGATAGAGATCGGCGAAGGCTTCCAGCTGGCGAGCCTCTAAAACCCCTTCGCGCACCAGTTCCAGGCTCGCTGATAGCGTGGAGGCGACATAGGACGCACGGCTTGGCCCCTCCCCCGCCACGTGCCCCATGCCGACTTGGCCGGGAGCAACGCCCTCCAGAGACGTCCATCGCGACAGGTCAGGCAGCATGTTGCGCAGACGCGAGCGGGCGTCTTCTAAGGGATATGTCTTGGGTGTGGCGGGCGTGTAGGACCGGCCATGGTCGCGCCGACGCTGAGCAATATAGGCGCTCATCAAGCCGTAGAGATCGCCTTCCAGCCGGGATGACGGGATTATCTGGATCGCCTGTGGGTCGCCGCGCGTAAACACGTCCCTGCCCAGCTGAGGTCGATCCTTCAGGGCCTCAGCGGCCCTGCGCATCGCGTCAAGCTTGGCCAGCCTGAACGCCAGTTGCGCCGCAAGTTCTTCAGCCGGCGGTTCATCGGCTTTGGGGCGTTCGGTCTTTGGCAACAGTAACCGAGACTTCAAATAGGTTAGCCATGCCGCCATCACCAAATAGTCGGCCGCCAAACCAAATCGCAATTGGCGGGCTTGTTGCACAAAGCTCAGATACTGCTCAGCCAGCCGCGTAACCGAGAGTTTCAGCAAATCAACCTTCTGGCTACGAGCCAAGGCCAACAAAACATGCAGCGGACCTTCATAGCCCTCAATATCGACGATCAAGGCTTCGCCGTCCTCCGCCGCTACCCGGGCTGCGGCAAAGTCCAGGTTCGGCTGAAAATCGCGAGGCTCGCTCATGCCATATGCCCTCCGAACGCGGCATCCAGACGCGCTATGCCTTCTTCAACATCGAACGGCTCTGGCACTCTGGGCAGGCGCGCCAAGGCGGCACGCGCCCGGCTGGCCGCTCGCCCCGACAGTGAGCGGCAACCGGCAATAACGTCAATCATCTCAGCCATGTCGCCATTGCAGTGCAGGACAACATCGCAACCCGCCGCAAGACTGGCGCACGCGCGTTCGCGCATAGTGCCCGAAAGCGCCTTCATCGACAGGTCGTCGGTCATCAGCAGACCATCAAAGCCAATAGCCTCACGGATCACAGGCTTGATCACCTTACGAGAGGTCGTTGCTGGACGTTCGGCATCAATGGCCGAATAGACCACGTGCGCCGTCATGGCCAAGGGCATGTCCGAGAGCACGCGAAAGGGTGCAAAATCTCGGGCCGCCAATTGATTATAGGGTGCGTCGACCACCGGCAGATTATGATGGCTATCGGCCTTGCTGCGGCCATGGCCTGGCACATGTTTGATGACCGGCAGCACGCCCCCCGCGATCAAGCCCTCACAAGCCGCACGGCCCAGCTGGGCAACGGTTTGGGCATCCTCGCCATAGGCGCGGTCGCCAATGATGTCGTGAGCGCCCGGTTCGGGCACATCCAGCACCGGCAGACAGTTGACGGTGATGCCGAGCGTGCGAAGGTCATGGGCCAAAATCCGCGCGCCTAGCCGCGTGATCTCGCGCCGCAGCAAGGGGTCATTGGCGGCGAGCGTCCCATAGGCGCGGCCTGCCGGATACCGACGCCAGTGGGGCGGTCCTAGGCGTTGCACCCGCCCGCCCTCCTGATCGATCAGGACTGGGGCATTCTCATTACCGACCGCCTCTCGCAACGCCGTAACCAAGGCGCGGACCTGATCGGGTGCCTCGACATTGCGCTTGAAGAGGATGAACCCCCAAGGTCGGACATCGTTGAAAAACGCCCGCTCCTGCGCGGTCAAGGTGGTGCCTTGGCAGCCGAGAATGGCGGCGTGGACGCTCACTTCACGAAGCAGGACTTGCCGGCGGCCTTAAGCTTATCGCAGAAGATCGTGGCGTCGGCGCGACTTCCAAAGCCGGTCACAGTTGTGCGGTAGAGGGTGGCACTACCCTTCGGAACCGCCTCGACGCGCTTGCCCTTACCGGGTGCCAGTTTCACCGCCGCGCTCCATTCACTGTCGGCCAAGGCCTTGGAGGAAAACGCGCCAATCTGGACTGACGCACCACCACTCGGGGAGCTAGGCACCGTAGCAGCTTTCGCTGCTGGCGGCGGCGAAACAACTTTGGCCGGGGGTGGCTTCACGGTCGGGGCCTGCGTTGCGACGACCATCGGCTTGGCCGGGGTCGGCTGCGGTTTGGCGATCGGCAATGGCGCGGGTTTGGTCGCAACTGGAGCCACGATAACCTTTGGCGGCGCAATGACGGGCGCCGGTGTGAGCTTGACCGCCGGAAGCGGAGCCGGGGACGCCGTAGTGACCGTCGGTTTCAGCGCCGGTGGCGGCGAGTTCAGTGGCATAGCGGCGACCGGGCCGGGTGTCGGCGCAGCGGCGGCAGGTGCACGCGGTGCCATAATCTCCGATGCCGATCCCATAGGTTGGAGGCCTGGGCGGATTTGGGGTTGCTCTGGCGGAGGCGTGAAATTCGGAGCCTTCGGCGTCTCCTGACCCTCTGCTTGGCGATAGATCTGCAAGCCCTGGGCGGGGTCTGTTGGTTGCTGGCCAGCGGGTGCCGCAGACTTGATCTGACCCATTGGTGTTCCGACCATCGGTGGCGGCCCTGACGTCTGTTGCTGTCCCGAGCGATAGAAAATGAAAATCGCGCCCAGCAGGACCAACAACACCAGCGCGCTGACGATCAACATCATCGGGGCCGGTCCACGCCCGCGCACGGGTTGACGCGTATCAAACTGCAAAGGCGGCTCGGTCGGTGGCGTATAGGCACCGCGATCAGAATTGGACATCGGAGTCTCCGAAAGCTCGGACCGCGCGAATCACTCTCGCGCAGTGAAATGACAGTTTAGCGGTCCCCGACCCGCCTTCGTAACCCCTGCCCCAATCCTTCTTAACTCAGTTCCAGATATCTAACTGAA
Source organism: Alphaproteobacteria bacterium (assembly GCA_031427275.1). Lineage (GTDB taxonomy): Bacteria > Pseudomonadota > Alphaproteobacteria > Caulobacterales > Caulobacteraceae > Phenylobacterium. Next base: position 6,580 of record JANPNB010000066.1, read on the forward strand.
AGAGTTTGCGATGCTCCTCAATCGCGTAGCGGTCGGTCATCCCGGCGATGTAGTCACAAACCACCCTTGCACGGGCCGTGTCGTCACGCTCTTGCGCCTGAATGAACCACTCACCTGGCAAGACGTCGGGTTCGGCCATGAACAGTTGGAACATCTCCGCCAGAATCCGGCGCGCCTGACTGCGGGTGCGGTTCACGCGCCAATGGCGGTACATTCGGCTGTTTAGAAACTCGCGCAGCGCCCCCAGATCTTCCAACATCGGTCGCGAAAAACCTACCAGCGCATGATCCAGGCAGCGAACATCCTCCGGGCAACTGACCTTGGTGGTTGCGACGCGACGCCCCGTCTCCGCAATCACGTCATCGACCATGGCTCCGATCATCCGCCGCACGGCCTCCAGCCGAGAAACCCCTTGATCGAGATCGGGATAGTCCTTGAAAACCCCATGCAGGATCGGGCCGATGAGCGGCACATCGAGCAATTCCTTCAGGTGGAAAATTCCCGCTGCGACACCGTCGTCCACATCGTGATTGTTATAGGCGATGTCATCGGCCAAGGCTGCCACTTGCGCTTCTGCCGACGCCCAAGTTCCGAGCCGCAAGTCATATCCAGCGCTGAAGTCTGAGATAGGTTTCCACGATGGGTTGCTAAGCTTCCCCGTCACCGGGCCATTGTGCTTGATCACCCCTTCCAGGGTTTCCCAGGCTAGGTTCAAACCGTCCCACTTGGGATAACGGCGCTCCAATTCGGTGACGACCCGGAAGGTCTGCACGTTGTGATCAAACCCACCAAACGTCGCCATCTGGACCTGCAGTTCATCTTCACCCGCGTGCCCAAACGGCGGGTGGCCTAGATCATGACCCAGCGCGATCGTTTCGGCCAAATCGGCTTCCAAGCCCATGGCGGTAGCCGCCGAACGGGCGATTTGCGCAACTTCCAGCGAGTGCGTCAGGCGGGTGCGGAAGTGATCGCCCTCATGGGCCACGAACACCTGGGTCTTTTCCTTCAAGCGGCGAAAGGCGCTGCAATGGATGATCCGGTCGCGGTCCCGGGCAAAGGGTGTACGGGTGCGGCTATCAGGCTCAGAGATCTTTCGCCCCAATGACTTGGCGGCATCTTCAGCAAAAACAGCGCGAGGCATGATCATTCGCAAGACTTTTCTGTATATTGATCCCTTGGTGCGAACACCAAGCGCCCTCATATAACTAGAGCATGTTCCGATAAGTGGGAACCGGTTATCGGTACGAAACATGCTCTAAGATTTTGAATTAGAGCCCTTTTTATCCCTTTGGACGGTTCCGTCTAAAGGGAAAGGGCTCTCGCCGAAAGACGAACACACCATGACCATGCCCGACCTGACCCTATCGCCCGCCGCCGCTCAGCGCCTGAAATCCCTGTCTATCACCGAGGGGCACCCCGTCATGCTGCGCGTGGCCGTCGAGGGCGGCGGCTGTTCAGGCTTTCAGTATCAGTTCGACTTGGTCGACCACAGCAATGCCGACGACCTACGCATCGAGCGCGACGGTGCCGCAGCCCTAGTCGACGAAATGAGCCTCGTCCTACTCAAGGGCTCCGAGATCGACTTCATCGACGAACTGGCCGGCGCGGAATTCAAAGTCCGCAACCCCAACGCCAAGTCGAGTTGCGGGTGTGGGGTCAGTTTCTCGATTTAGACCTATCTCTATGGAATCGCGGACCCGGCACTTTGGTCCGACGCAGGTAACAAAATCAAACAACGATAAAGAGTAGGGCTTTGCGCTCCAAATGCTCCCCCGCTGGGCTACCGGATGCACGGAAGTGATTCCCTTTAGCTTGGGTAGCTGATTCAACGTTCTGATCCTTAGGAGGGTCGGAAGGTTGTTTGGTGCGGGTGATGTTCGGACGTCTTTGCGTGGGGCGTGGC
>JANPNB010000067.1:0-3261 GCA_031427275.1 Alphaproteobacteria bacterium
CGCTGGAAGCCGATGGCAGTGAACTGTTGCCGGCCACACGTCACTACCTGGCGGCACCGCCCGCCACCGGGCCCAGCACGGTTTTTATCTCGCCGGCGAACCATTCGCCGCTGCTTGTCTCCGGCCCGGAAGACAATCCGAGAGCCGAGAACTATCCGAAGGACTTCGGCCTCGACACGCTCGTCACCAATCGCGGCCTGCGCGGACAGGAACTGTTCGGCGGCGACACGTCGATCACGCGCGACGAGTTCTTCGCCTACAAGCTGGACGACAAGTATTCGGCCGGCTCGCAGGTGATGAAAATGAAGGCCGACTTCAAGAACGTGGACCCGGGCGCCGACGCCGATCTCAAGGCCGCGCTTGATGTCGTGGCTGCCTGGAACGGCGTCGCCGACATGGAGAACCGCAACGCTGCCCTCACCATCTTCACCGGTCAGGCCGCGATGGGCAGCCAGATCCACGACGCATACGATCGCACCAAAGCCCTCGCCGCCCTCAAAGCCACCGCGTCGCTTCTGAAAGCCTCCGTCGGCCGCATCGATCCGAAGTGGAGCGAAGTCAGCCGCGTTGCGCGAGGCAGCCAGTCCTGGCCGACCAATGGCGGTCCTGACACGCTGCGCGCCGTCTACGTCGCGGGCGATCTCATGAAGGACAAATTCCGCTCCGGCCGCGCCGGGGACACCTACGTCGCGATCGCCGACTGGGCGCCGGATGGCACGTACAGGATCGACACGATCCACCAGTACGGCTCGGCGACGCTTGACGCCGCCTCGCCTCACTATGCGGACCAGGCGCCGATCTTTGCGGCTGAGAAGTTCAAACAGCCGCCGATGGAACTCAGCGCGCTTCTCAAGGAAGCGGAGCGCGACTATCACCCCGGCAAGGATCCGGTGAAATAGGCGTGGATCTCGCGCCTCGCGCGAAAGAAGCGCGAGGCCGATCAACCGTACACGGAACGTTGTCGAACTCGCGCGGCAGGCGACTGTCGCCATTGCGCAACGAAGTCACTTTCCCTCCCCATGCCCCGCGATAACGTTTGACAGTTTTATGGCAGGGGCAAACCATTGAGTCACTGCGGGCATAGACCCGTGCGTAGCTTTTGAGGGGAGACAGTGATGGTTCGTTCACTTCGTCGCCGGGTGATGTTGGGTCTAAGCGTCGTGGCTCTTGCCACCGCTCTGACCGCCCCGGCTTTCGCTCAACAGGCCGATACCGAAGGCCGCGATACGGTGGTGATCACCGGTTCGCGCATCCGTGTCGACCCGCTCGATCAGATCGCGCCGATCACCACGGTGGGAGAAGAAGAGATCGACAAGACCGGCCTCACGTCGACGGCTGATATCCTGCAACGCCTGCCCATCGCATCGGGCGGCCTCAACCAGCGCAACAACAACTCCGGCAACTTCGGCAACCCGCCGGATGGCGGCGGCGTCGGCGCCGGCGCAGCAGAGATCGACCTCCGTTATCTCGGTTCGCGTCGCGTGCTCGTGCTCGTGGACGGCGTCCGTTGGGTGCAAGGCGCATCGGCGTCCGGCGTGCCGGGCTCGGTCGACCTCAACACGATCCCCTCGAACATGATCGAGCGCATCGAAGTCCTGCAGGAAGGCGCCTCGCCGATCTACGGTTCGGACGCCATCGCGGGCGTCGTGAACATCATCACGAAAAAACACCAGGACGGACTCGAAGCCAGCGCAGAGATCGGCGGCTACGAAGACGGCGATGGTGTTACCCAGCAATACAATCTCAGCTTCGGCATCAACAGCGATCGCACGAGCGCCGTGCTCGGCGTCAGCTATCTCAACCAGGACGGCGTCCTGTCGGCTGATCGTCCGACCACCGCCTTCCCGACCCCCAACTCCAGCTCCTGTCTCGCTGGCGGTTGCTCTTCCGGTACGCCGCTCGGCCGCTTCATCGTGACCGATCCGAACACCGAGACGACCCTCGACATGACGCTTCGCAACGCCCTGCTTCCGGGCCAGGTGCCGGCGTATAACCCGGCCAACCCAACCGGCCCCGCGTCTCCGTTCAAGGACTTCACGACGGCGGACCGCTTCAACTTCCAGCCGTTCAACTACGTCGCGACGCCGTCCGAGCGTCTCGGCCTGTTCGCCAATATCGAGCATGAGTTCGCCGACAACCTGAAGTTCTCTGGCAAGGCGACCTACGTGAACCGCCGCTCGGCCAACCAGGCGGCGCCTCTGCCGCTGTTCGTTGGACCGGACGCCGGCAACGGCAACCTGCTCGACCAGGTCACCATCGACGCCACCAACCCCTTCAACCCGTTCGGCTTCGACCTCGAAGCCGGCACGCTGACCTTCATCGGTCGGCGTCTCGTTGAGGCTGGTCCGCGTCACTACAAGCAGGACGTCAACACGTTCAACGTCACCGGCACGCTCAGCGGCGACTTCAATCTCATCGACCGTAACTGGTTCTGGGACGCCAACGCCGTCTGGTCGCGCAACACGGCCGAACAGACCTTCACCGGCAACGTCAACGCCCAGCGCGTGCAGCAGGCCCTCGGCCCGATCGCCCAGTGCACAGGCTCGTGCGTCCCGCTGAACCTGTTTGGTGGGGCCGGTACGATCACCGCTGATCAGCTCGCCTTCATCGGCTTCGTCCAGCATGACTCCTCGGAGCAGGAACTCCGCGATTTCAGCGCCAACGTCACCGGCGACCTGTTCGAACTTCCGGCCGGACCGCTGCAGATCGCTCTCGGCCTCGAGCATCGCCAGACGAAGGGCTCCTTCCAGCCTGACGCCATCGTCGCAGCCGGCCTGTCTTCGGACATCCCGGCGCAGCCGGCTGCTGGCTCGATCGACGTCGATGAGGCGTATGTCGAGTTCAACATCCCGGTCCTGAAGGATATGCCGTTCGCGAAAGAGCTGTCGTTCAGCGTCGCGGGCCGCACGTTCGATTACTCGACCTCGGGCAGCGACAGCACGGTCAAGGCCGGCGCGGTCTACCGTCCGACCGACGAAGTGCTGCTGCGCGCCAGCTGGGGCCAGGGCTTCCGCGCCCCGTCCATCGGCGAACTGTTCGGCTCGGCTTCGCGCTTCGACCAGGAAGTGGTGGACCCGTGCTCGAACTTCCTTACGCAAAGCGCGACGATCCAGGCGAACTGCGTTGCCCGCGGCGTTCCCGCCGATGGCTCCTACACGCAGCTCAACCCGCAGATCGGCGTCATCACCAGCGGCAACCAGAACCTGACGCCGGAAACCAGCGAGTCCTGGAATGCCGGCGCCGTGTGGAGCCCTGAGTTCC